>NZ_JAUCAP010000022.1:0-37898 GCF_030361045.1 Lentilactobacillus sp. TOM.63 | reverse complement strand
CAAAACAAAAAGAGCCCTAATCACAAAGTGATTAGAACTCGAATTTAGTTTCACCAACAACAGTTGACGAAGAGCCATTATTATGGGGTTGAAAGAGGTCGGAAAGCTTAGAAAATATTTGGTGAGTATTTCTGCCAAGCGATAAGGTACTCCCAATTTTGGATGGTTTTTACCGATCTTTCAACTGTGGATTCAGAGATTAAGAGCGAAGTACAAGCACAGAGCAATGGCAACTATTACCAAAACAAAGAAGAAAATGTTCAGGAAGTGGCCAATCGGATTGTCATCATTTAACCGCGAACCATAACCACTGCTTTTGGGTAATAGTAACGGAAACATCAAGCTTCGTTTGGCTTTAGACTGCTTCTTATTTTTTCCCATTTCAATCGCCTTCTATGGGGAGTTGCTAAATTTGTTCCTATAATACACCGTTAAAGTTTTCATAACAATTTTTTATTCAAATAAATTTAGCAGAAAAAAAGCAAGATTAAATCTGTTCAAAAACCCGGTATATATGAATCTATTTATGCCATATGCATTTGATATAAATAAAATTTATATCAAAATTAAATAACCAAATGCTTAAACCATTGAAACATCAACATATTGAGCATACAATGAATTTGTAACTTGAATTTGGACCGGTCCAATAATCAAATTGATGTTTGCTTTTACAAATTCAGGAGGTTACGAATATGACAAACTTCGATTCTGACGAATACCTGCAAAAAGTCAACCGCTATTGGAATGCCGCTAACTACTTATCTGTTGGTCAGTTGTTCTTACGTGATAATCCATTACTCAAACGCGACCTGGTTGCAGACGATGTTAAGATCAAGCCAATCGGCCACTGGGGCACGATTGCTTCCCAAAACTTTATGTATGCCCATTTAAACCGGATCATTAAGAAATATGATTTGAACATGTTCTACATTGAAGGTTCTGGTCACGGCGGTCAAGTTATGGTATCCAACTCTTACCTTGATGGCAGCTACAGTGAAATTTATCCAAAAATTGCCCAAAACGAAACGGGTCTTCAACGGTTGTTCAAACAATTCTCGTTCCCAGGTGGCGTTGCCTCCCATGCCGCTCCTGAAACCCCAGGTTCAATGCATGAGGGCGGCGAATTAGGCTACTCAATTGCCCACGGAACTGGTGCCATTCTTGACAATCCAGATGTGATTGCTGCCGTTGAAATTGGTGATGGGGAAGCTGAAACTGGCCCATTGGCTGCTTCTTGGTTCTCCAACAAGTTCATTAATCCAATTCATGATGGCGCAATTTTACCAATGCTGAATCTGAATGGGTTCAAAATTTCTAATCCAACCATTCTATCTCGAATGAGTGATGCCGATTTGACGAAGTACTTTGAAGGGATGGGTTGGAAACCACACTTTGTTGAGACCGAAGGAAATCCAGCTGACTATGCCCGGGTTCACAAGGCAATGGCTAAGACGATGGATGAGATCGTTTCTGAAATTAAGCACATTCAAAAACACGCTCGTGAGAATAATGATGATACATTGCCACAATGGCCAATGTTAGTTCTCCGGTCACCAAAAGGCTGGACAGGTCCTAAGTTTGATTTGGATGGCAACCCAATTGCCGGTTCGTTCCGTGCCCATCAAGTGCCAATTCCTGTGAGCGCTGGTCAGATGGATCACAAAGATTTGCTGGTCAACTGGCTCAAATCATATCATCCAGAAGAATTGTTCAACAACAACGGTTCGATCAAAGCTGAAATAAAGGCAATAGCTCCTGAAGGCAATCACCGAATGGCTATGAACCCAATTGTCAACGGTGGCATTGACCCTAAGAAGTTAGCCATGCCTGATCCAGCGGACTTCGCACTGAAGATTAACAAACCTGGTGACAAAGAAGCCCAGGATACCGAAGTCTTGTCGAATTTCTACACCGAGATTATGAAACGCAATGGCAACTCATTTAGAGCCTTTGGTCCGGATGAAACGAAATCTAACAAATTCTTCTCAATATTGGATTATGGTAAACGTCAATGGGAAGAACCGATTAAGAGCCCAAATGATGAAAACATGGCACCAGAAGGCCGAGTCATTGACTCACAGCTTTCAGAACACCAAGCTGAAGGCTGGCTTGAAGGCTACGTTCTGAGTGGCCGTCATGGATTCTTTGCTTCATATGAAGCATTTACCCGGGTCATTGATTCAATGCTGACTCAGCACTACAAGTGGCTTAGAAAAGCTTCTGAGCAGTCATGGCGTCATGATTATCCGTCATTGAACATCATGAACGTTTCCCACGCTTTCCAGCAAGACCATAATGGGTATACCCACCAAGATCCTGGGATGCTCGGTCACTTGGCTGAAAAGGGTCATGAGTTAGTGAATGAATATATCCCAGCCGATGCCAATTCATTGCTGGCCGTCATGAACACGGCTTTGCAGGCCCGTGAGAAGATTAACCTGATCGTGGCTTCAAAACACCCACGGCCACAATGGTTCTCAATGGCTGAAGCAACTAAGCTGGTTAACGATGGTTTGGGAATCATTCCTTGGGCCTCAAACGATCAGGGTGATCCGGATGTGATCTTTGCGACTGCCGGAACTGAAGCAACAATGGAAAGCTTAGCTGCCATTGATATGCTGCACGACTCATTCCCTGAACTCAAAGTGCGTTTCATTAACGTGATCGATATCTTGAGATTGCGGCCAAACAATGAAGACCAAGATAGTCGTGGCTTGACCCAAGCCGAATTTGACAAATACTTTACCACTGACAAACCGGTGATCTTTGCCTTCCATGGCTTTGAAAACACTTTCCGTGGCTTGGTCTACAACCGTCACAACCACAATATCAGCTTCCATGGTTATCGTGAAAATGGTGATATCACGACACCATTTGATATGCGGGTACTCAACGAGCTTGATCGATACCACTTGGCCAAGGACGCGATTGCCAGAACCCAGTTTGCTTCCCAAGCAGCTGACTTTGAAGCCAAGATGGATCAGATGCTTCAAAAACATCATGATTACATCCGTGAATATGGGACAGATATTCCAGA
This sequence comes from Lentilactobacillus sp. TOM.63, assembly GCF_030361045.1. Classification (NCBI taxonomy): domain Bacteria; kingdom Bacillati; phylum Bacillota; class Bacilli; order Lactobacillales; family Lactobacillaceae; genus Lentilactobacillus; species Lentilactobacillus sp. TOM.63. The sequence continues at coordinate 34,858 of NZ_JAUCAP010000022.1, read as the reverse complement.
AGTTCAAAACTGGAAATGGTCTGGTAACTTAACGAATAAACTCACTACTGAATAAAATGATTTCTTCTTCGATTAGATAAAAGGCTTCGATTGAAAATAAGTCCAGCTTCTAGAAATAGAAGTCCTGGGCTTATTTTTTGGATTAAATGGTATGATAAATATAGATAAATCAATGAAGAGGGTTGTTATATGAAACTTGCAGTTGAGATTAATTCGAACGAAACTGTTGTGACCTTACCTGATGGTCAAGGGAAAATAACTATCTCCAGCATGATCAAAGCAGAAACTGATGCCGTGAATTTGTATCTAAAGGATGGCAAGCTGACTGGGATTCAAGATCAGCCAAAAGCCAACCAAGCTGATGGGGTGATTCACATTGAACCTGCTCAGAAGCAGGAGGCCAATTACTTAGCGAAGAGTTTTTCGGAATTTGCAGTTGAACAAGGATTATTCAAAAAGGATTATCTGGAAAACATCAAAATTCCCAGCGATCAAAGAGCCACAATTGAAAAATTTCGAGATCTAACCCTAACGGTGTTGAACGGGCTGGGGTTTGGATCACGATTCATTCCCAAGAAGAAGTTCAAGGGTAAGCCAATTCACAGATTTACCAGTCAGATCAGCCAGATTCCTTTCTACATTGAGCATGACGGTGCCAAAGCCACTGTTTATTGGCAGAAACGAAACGAGATGCTCATCAAGGCGGGAGCAGTAATGAAACTCAAACCAACTTTGAACAAAGATGGTTCACTCGGATTTTCAGCAAAGTTTGCTTTAAAACTGAGGTCAGACCATGAAGGGGACTTCAAAGACTTTGTGACGACTAAGGACATCGTTCTAAAAAGTGTTAATGAAGTGGGACTCTTTTTATACTTTGCCGGCACTAACAGCTGGTTAGTCTTGAGGGATGCTGATGGTAAGTCCATTAATGAATGGACGGTTGTTGAAGAATAATTACGAGAGTCAGCTGGCATTTTGTCAGCTAATTTTATATTGCAATGATTAAATTCTCAGCCCGAAGTGATTTAACTACCAATTTTACCGGTTGATATATTATAATATTGTTAATGAGAATCTTATTTTCATAAAAAGAAAGGTGATACATGTAATGTCAGACAGTACAAACGAGGTACCTCCTGATCAAAAATTGTGGCAAAGAACGACTGAGGAGTTGGTTCAGAAGTATCAAACCAACGCTGAAGATGGCATCAGTGAACAAGAAGCAGGTAAACGGTTGGCTCGTGACGGCTATAATGAATTAACGGCCAAGAAAAAGAGTAAGCTGCTTCAATTTTTGCTCCAATTTAATAACAGCATCATTTACATTTTGATTGCTGCCGCCGCCATTACGCTGTTTATGCACCACTATTCAGATTCAGCGGTTATTGGGATCGTGATTATTGCCAATGCGTTTATTGGATTCTTTCAAGAGATGCAGGCTGACAATGCTTTGAGCAGAATTAGAGAACTGTTGGTGAGTCAGAACTATGTCATCAGGGATGGTCACAAGATTGAAGTTCCAGCCCGTGAACTGGTCGTGGGAGACTTGGTTAATCTTGAAGCAGGGGATGCGGTTCCTGCTGATTTAAGATTAATTTCTGCAGATAATATGCGGGCACAAGAATCAACGCTGACTGGTGAAAGCAATTCAGTAGAAAAGACGGAAGATCCGATTAATGAAGATAAATTACCGTTAGCTGACCGCTCCAACATGGCCTTTGCTTCGACAGCGGTTACCCAGGGATCCGGTGTTGGGATTGTGATTGCGACCGGCCAAGAAACTCAAATTGGCCAGATTCAACAGAGTGTGGCTGAAGTTAAATCTCAAGTAACCCCGTTAATGAAGAACCTGAACAAGCTGGGCGTTAACTTATCAGTTTTTATCGTTGTAATTGCTGTTCTGCTATTTGTCCTTGGCCTATACACTAAAATTTACAGTTTACCAACGCTGACGATTGCGATTATCACAATGGTCGTTGGGTCTATTCCTGAAGGTCTGCCGGCCTCAACTTCTGTTGTATTGGCACGAGGCGTCCAAGTTATGACTAAGAAGGGGGCAATTGTTAAGACTTTGCCCGCTGTTGAAACTTTAGGTGCTGTTGACATTGTTGATACCGATAAAACGGGTACTTTGACCAAAAATGAAATGACCGTGACTGACGTAATCACCGATGAACATCATTACCAAGTGACTGGAATCGGATTTGTCGATGGTGATAAAGGTGTTGACGGTGACGTTTTACTGGATGGTGAAAAGTATGACTGGCAAAACGATCAACATTTCCGTGAGTTGGTTGATATTGCCGGGACAACGACTGACGCCGAGTTGGTCCAGACTGATGGTGAATGGCAATTAAACGGTGAACCAACTGATGGGGCTTTGACCACACTGTTCCATAAGTTAATCGGTCGTGAACCGGAAGTCGATGAGGTTGATACCCTACCTTTTGATTCAGCGTACCGTTATAGTGCTCGTTTGATCAAAGAAGCTGATCATAATGAACTGATGGTTAAAGGGGCGCCGGGAACTATCTTTGATATGGTTAAACAAAGTGACCCAAGCTTTGACGACAAGACCTGGTATGCTCGCGTTGCTGACTTGACCGAACATGGGCTTCGGGTTGTGGCCTTGGGGTCCAAGGCAGTTGCAACCACCGCAACGGAGATTGATCAGGATAATATTTATGATGGTATCAAGTTAAGTGGGGTTGTTGGAATTATTGATCCTCCTCGTGAGGAAGTAATTCCTTCAATTCACAGTCTTCGTCGTGCAGGTGTTAAGGTCAATATGATTACCGGTGACCACCCAGATACAGCTTCGGCTATTGCCAGGAAGTTGGACTTGGATGAAAGCATTCATGCAATTACCGGTCCTGAAGTGGATGAGATGTCTGACGAGGATTTGATTAAAAATATTGGTCGCTATAATGTCTTTGCCCGGACCACGCCAGCTAATAAGCTGAGAATTGTCAAGGCTCAACAAGCTAACAGTAAGATTGTTGCGATGACGGGTGACGGGGTTAACGATGCGGCGGCTTTGAAGCAGGCAAACATCGGAATTGCCATGGGTATCAAAGGAACCGACGTTGCTAAGGAAGCAGCGGACATGGTGCTGGTCAATGATAGTTTTACAACTATTGTTGAGGCGGTAGCGGAAGGCCGTCACGTCTTTGACAACATTCAAAAGACCATTCGGTTCCTATTGCCAACCAGTTTTGCTGAAGGCTTGGTGGTATTGCTGAGTATGATTATGGGTCAGGAATTACCATTATTCCCAACGCAGTTGCTTTGGATCAACACCGTCTCAGCGCTGACCATTCAGTTTGCCTTTATCTTTGAGCCAGCTGAAGAATCCATCATGGTTCGTGGTCCAAGAAATGTTGCCAAGGGGATTTTAGGAAAGATGGATGTCTTTGAAATCATCTACGTGTCCATTTTGATTTCTGCCTTGGGGATTTTCACCTTTGATCGATTCGTTGATTCCGGTGTCCTGACTGCCGTCTTGGGCAGTACCATGGCAGTCAACATCATTATCTTCGGTAAAATTTTCTACTTGTTCAACATTCGAAACTCTTATCCAATTATTTCTAAACACTTCTTTGAAAATAAGATGGCGTTTATCATCATCGGAATTTTGCTGGCATTACAAGCCGCAATGATCTATATTCCGTTTATGCAGGACGTCTTCCATACCGGCAGTATCGACTTCTACTATGGCTGGATTGTCCCAACGATCGCTGGCTTCATTGTGCTGGTGGTTACGGAAATCATCAAGTTATTACGAATCCAGTATCGGAAACGAAAGGGTCAAGCAACTAAATTAAAGAATTAATGATATAAAAATGTGGGACTAAGAGCAGTGACTTCCTTGATTCATCGGAAGCTGACTACTTTTAGTCCCACTATTTGTTTCATTTATTGATTGACTTGGAGATTTTGGATTAATCGAGTGGCAACTGCAGTGGCAGAGAAAGGATTCTGGCCAGTAATGAGTTGGCCATCTTGAACCGCAAACTCGCTGTAAAAGCGTTTTTGACGCCAGTGACCACCATGTTTTTCGACTTCCGGTTTATTTAAAAATGGAACGACTGATCGTTTAGCCGCGATTGCTTCTTCGGCCGCCGTAAAACCGGTGATGGTCTTATTGGTGATCAGGTAGTCGCCGTTGCTGTCTTTAATATTCAATAGTCCAGCAACGCCGTGGCAGACTGACGTCACGAAGCCATTGTTTTGATAAATCGTGAGGGCGATTCGTTGAAGCTCTGGATTGTCAGGGAAGTCCCACATCACGCCGTGACCACCGGTGTAATAAATGGCAGTATAATCGGCAGCATTGACTTGATCGGGATTGAGTGAATTACTGAGAGCCCGTCGTTGAAAGTCGTCTGTTTCATAAACTTTCATAATTTCTTGATTCGTGTATTTCATGCTGCGTGGATCCAGTGGCACAAAACCGCCTTTTGGACTAACATAATCAACTTGAATTCCTGCGGTCTGCATCACCGCGACAAATTCAGCTGCTTCACCCAACCAAAGTCCGGTTGGATCATCAGTTCCGTGATAGTGGTTAATGTTGGTTAAAACGACCAGAATCTTCTTCATTTGGTTTCTCTCCCTGAGGTTTCAATGATTGCAGTAACGTGATCCAGTAACTGTTTCAAAGCCCTAATTTCTTTAATATCGTGTGACAGATAGTAATAATTTTTGGTACCTTCACTTCTGGATTTGATGAGATGAGCTTGTTTTAAAATTTTTAAGTGGTGAGAAACGGCTGGCCGGGACAATTTAGTGACCGCCGTTAAATCGGTCACTCGTAATCCATGGCAGGCATTTTCAGCCAGTAGTGCAATGATGATTGCCTGGCGCTTTTCATCACCGAGGGCAACCAAGAAATCACTTAAGTCTGTAAATTCTGTTTTGAGTTGGGTCAAATCCGCCATTTTGTTGATCAGGCCTTCCGCTTATATTTTTAAACCATTAAACCATCTGAACTTGAACCTGTCAAATGATTGGTTCAGACGATATGGTTGACGGAATTGAGTTGAGCAGTTATGATTCAATTCAGCAATCGTTTAAAAATTTAGACCAAACAACTGAGATGAATTTATGGGAGTAAAGTTAAATATGAAACAGCAGATGAAAGCAGCGTTAATTCGTAAATATGGTCAAGATCAGCCGGAGATTATTACTGTGCCGACGCCGCAATTAGGTGATCAAGACGTGTTAGTCAAAATCCACGCTGCCAGCATTAACCCGATTGACCTGAAAACTAAGGATGGCAACTTAAAAATGCTGCTGAAGTATCATTTGCCGCTCATTCTTGGGAGTGATTTTGCTGGCACCATTGAACAGGTTGGCGCAAAAGTGACTCGATTTAAAGTTGGTGATCAAGTTTATGGTCGGGTTCAAAAGAATCGAATCGGCACCTTCGCGGAATGGATTGCGGTGAGCCAAGCCGATATTGCCCGCAAACCAGCTAATTTAACCTTTGAACAGGCTGCAGCGATTCCACTAGTTGGCTTGACGAGTTATCAGGCCTTATTTGATGTGATGAAAATTAAGCGTGGCGACAAGCTATTGATTCAAGCTGGTTCTGGCGGGATTGGCACAATTGCCATTCAACTCGCCAAGTTGGCAGGGGCATACGTGGCAACGACAACGAGTTCCCAAAATGCCGCCTTTGTTGAGCAGCTGGGGGGCTGATGAAGTGATTGACTATCACAAAGTGCGCTTTGATGAAGCCTTGAGCGATTATGACGACGTCTTTGACACGCTTGGCGGTAAACAATTGGAGCGGGCATTTTCGATCGTTAAGCCGGGTGGCAAAGTGGTTTCACTATCAGGTTTGCCAAATGAGGCGTTCGCCAAGAGTTACGGCTTGCCAAAGTGGAAGCAGTGGTTGTTTAAGTTGGTAACTACTAAACTCTCACGACTAGAGAAAAAGAATGGGGTAGCTTATCACTTTTTGTTCATGAAGCCAAGTGGTAGTCAGCTCGCCATCCTAACGAAGCTGATCGAACAAGAAAAGATCCGACCAATTATTGATCGAATCTTCGAATTTGACGATATTCAAGCGGCGTTCAATTATTCCCAGTCACATCGGGCGAGGGGAAAAATCGTTGTCCAGATGATTGCTGATAAATAGCCTCGTGCCAACCGAAAAATGAGTTGACTGCCGATCTTTAGTTTAGACTAAAAGTTGGACTATTTCATATCTTCCGGTTTGACATTGCGGCCTTGCAGAATTGATAGGATTAAAGCCCCAATAATGATCAAAAGGGAAATGGCGAAGGCCACGTGCATGCCAAAAATGAACGTTTCCGGCTGCTTTGGCAGATAAGTGGTGACATGGAAGCCGGCCTTGATGCTCATCCCGACAAACAGCGCTGTCGTTGACAGGGCAGTCCCAGAAATCATCCCAATATTTCGGGCCAAGGCGTTTAAACTGCCAGCACTCCCCAGAGAATTCTTGGGTACCACCGACATGACAATGTCGCTGTTTGGTGACTGGAAGAGCCCGGTACCCGTTGCCATGACAATTGTGATGGCAACATAAACCCAGATGGGACTGGTCAGGGTCAGGAAAATATATAACGTTTGGGCAATGGCGACGATCAATAGGCCAGCTGAGGCAACAGTTGCTGGTGAAAATTTGTCGGCCAGCCAACCACCCAGCGGGCCGGCAAACACCATCACGACTGGGAAAATAATTAGGAGGGCACCAGCTTGACCAGCCGTCAATTGGCGGGCATCTTCAAGGTAAAATGGCACAATGACGACCGTAAAGAAATTAGATAGAAAAATGAGAATGGCTGCCCCAAGACCGTAAGTGAATGGCTTGATTTTAAATAACGTGAGGGGCATCAAGGGATTATCCGCGTGTTTTTCAGTGCGGTAAAAGCCATAGAGCGTGATAAGTGCGATTGCAAATAAGATCAGTGGAACTGGGGCAGCATAACCAATCTCTTGGCCGATGAAGACCCCAAGGAAGAGGCTGACAATTAAGATCGCAAAGTTCATGAACCCCAACCAATCAATACTGCCGGGAGTTGTTTGAAAGTTCTTGGGCATCACAATGGCTCCGAGAATCACGGCAAAGATTCCAAATGGTAAGTTGACCCAAAAGATGTAGCCCCAGGAAAGCCGGGACAGAATTAAACCGCCAAGGCCAGGACCGGCAATCGCGCCCAATGCAACGAAAGTTCCCACAAATCCCATTGCCCGGCCTCGTTCTTTGACTCCAAACGTGGAAGTGGTAATCCCATAAGTGTTTGACAGAGTCATCGCTGCGCCAGTGCCTTGAATCACTCGGCCAACTAATAAGAATGGAAAGTTGATCTGAAGCCCAGATAGGAAAGACCCCAACAAGAAGACGATCGTTCCAATTCGAAAGACTTTTACCTTGCCATAAATGTCACCCAGCTTGCCAAAGAATAGTAGCAAGGCCGTTAACACAATCAGATATGAAGAAACGACCCATTCAATTTCATTCATTGGGACTCTGAGCTGTTTGGCCATCAACGGCATAGCAATGTTGACGATGCTGGAATCCAAATTGGACATGAAGGCGAAGGTACCAATCGAAACTAGAATCCACCAGCCGTTTTTTTGCGTTTCTGATTTTGGTGCGGGGGTGTTGTTCATCGAAAACCTCTCCTTTCACTTGTTTAATGATTGAGTCCATTATGAAACAAAATTTGCGAAAAGAGAGAAAATTTGCTTGTGGTCCTTGGGCAATGGGTAATCAACGTGATTGGTGAAATTTTTACAGAAAAGAATGGTACCAGTGATGGGTAATCTCATCACTGATGCCATTCTTTAGGTGGATTGGTTGCAAACGTGTTCTTCCAAGCAGGAATCTCCATGTAAGCACCTGCCCGAAAAATTCCAAACCCAGGAATTTTCTCGTCCAGGCGACTTACACTCCGATTTCTAACCGCTTGGCTTCACACTCTAATCTGTTCTCCACGTTTCAAAGAACTGCACATTTTTACCCAGATAATCCATGGCGTCCTTTGCCAATTGATCCGCCTGCTTTTTGGCTTCCTCTTCGTCCAAATTGTAATAGTCACGCAAGAAGCCTTCACCGATATTATGGAACTTGTTCTTGCGGCCAAAGCCATTATCCTTGAACAAGTCATCCATCTTAGTTAAGTCATCCTTTGCGGTGTCATAAACTAATTGAGAAAGATTCTTGTTGGGATCCAAGAGGGTTGCCGCGTATGTCACGATAAATTCATCCATATCGAGCATAATTTCTTTTTTCATGTTTTTCTTTGCCATTATTATTTTTCACCTCATCATTTAGTTTAATGCATTTGGATCGTTATGACCAATCTTACTTTTGATTAATGGTGCATCTTAAACTCTAGGTACAAATCATTATACTGTTGCACCTTCGTTGGGCTTAAGTTGCTGTAAACCTGCAAGCGGTCCAAAACTTTCTGTGGTGGGTAAAATTGTTTGTCGTTTCGAACGGACTTTGGCAACAGCTTCAACGCTTGATTATTAGGGGTTGAATAGCCGATATATTTGGCGTTTTGAGCCGCATTTTCCGGTTTGTTCATGAAGTTTAGGAACGCGTAAATGGCTTTGAAATGTTTGGCGGTCTTTGGAATGACTAAATTATCGAACCACATGTTGCTGCCCTCGGTTGGGACAACGTAGTGCAGGTGAGAATTTTGTGACATCATTTCGGATGCCTCACCAGACCAGTCAACTGCAACTGGGGCTTCGCCTTCCGCCATATACATTTTGATTTCATCGGCGACAACGGCTTTCACATTTGGTGATAAGCGGTTGAGCTTATTTCTGGCCGCCAGCAAATTTGCCGTCTTTGTCGTGTTGACGGACTTACCCAACGAAATCAGTGAGAAACCCATGATGTCCCGGGCTGAATCGATGAGCATGATGCCGTCCTTATATTGAGGCTGCCATAATTGATTCCAATGTTCCAGCGAACCGGGCTTGACATCTTGATCGTTATAAATGATTCCCAAAGTTCCCCAGAAATAAGGGATTGAGTAACGGTTGCCAGGATCAAAGCTCTTATTCATGAATGAGGAGCCATAATTTTGCATGCCGGTTAGTTTGGACTTGTCCAGTGGAATGAGCATATGATCAGCTTTCATTTTCTGGACCATGTAGTCACTTGGAACGGTCAAATCGTAGTTGGTGCCACCTTGTTTAATCTTGGTATACATGGCTTCGTTACTATCAAAGGTTTCGACATTGACATGGTAGCCGGTTTCTTTCTGGAATTTCGTCAGCAGGGCTGGGTCGATATAATCGCCCCAATTGTACAGGTTGAGTACCTTGCTTCCGGAATCACCGGTAGATTTGGTGAGCTCATGGCTGCCATATCCCAGTCCAGCACAGAGAACTAGAATTGTGATGATCGTAATGACAAATTTTTTCATCGATCAGGCACCTCCACTCTGTCCAACTTGCGGCCACTGGAAAGGTTGTGGTTTTCGATCAGATAATAAATGCCAACTAAAACCAGTGAGAAGATAAACATGATGCCAGCTAATGCATTGATTTCTAAACTGATCCCTTGGCGAGCTCGTGAGTAAATCTCAACTGACAACGTGGTAAAGCCGTTACCTGTGACGAAGAAGGTAACCGCAAAATCGTCTAGCGAGTAGGTGATCGCCATGAAAAACCCGGCAATAATCCCGGGTTGGATAAATGGCAGGGTGATTTTGCTGAGGATTTGAGTTGAAGTGGCCCCTAAATCCATTGCGGCATTAATCAGGGATGGACTCATCTCATCCAGCCGTGGCAAAACCATTAACAGGACAATTGGAATTTCAAAGGCGATGTGGCTTAGAAGTACTGACCAAAAGCCAAGTGGCAATTTCAACGCCGTGAAAAAGATCAGAAAACTGGCACCGATAATTACATCCGGCGAAACCAACAGGATGCTGTTTAACGACAACAAGGTTTCCCGCTGATGGCGCCGCTTGGTATTATGAACGGCGATAGCGCCCATCGTCCCGATAATGGTTGAAAATAGTGAGGATAATAAGGCAATTAAAATCGTATCCAGAAAAATGGCTAACATGCGTTTATCGGCAAACAATTCGCCATAGTGGCTCAACGTGAAGCCATCGAAATTGGCCATGGTAGTGCCCTTACTAAAGGAATAAATAATCAGATAGAAGATTGGCATGTACATCAGTAAAAACACGAAAATAATATAGAATTTGCCGAGCTTTGAGGCGCGATTATCCATCATGACCGCCTCCCTTTACGTTTGGTATTGGTGAACAGCATGACAACCACCATCGAAATGATCAAGACGACCCCAATTGTTGAACCCATTCCCCAATTCATAGTAGTGAGAAAATGTTCCTCAACCGCAGTTCCCAGAGTGATGATTTTATTACCACCGATTAATCTGGAAAGCATGAAGAGTGATAGTGAAGGGATGAAGACAATTTGAATGCCGGATTTAATGCCGGGCATGGTCATCGGGATGATAATTTTGGTTAACGTCTGCCACTTGGTCGCTCCTAGGTCACTGCTGGCGCGAATGTATGAGTCGCTGATGTCGGTCATTGAATTGTAGATTGGCAAGATCATAAATGGAATTTGAATGTAGGCAGCGACCAAAATAAAGCTGGCATCCGTGAAGAGCATTTGTTGGGCGGGAATTCCGAAAAATTCAAATAGGTTGTTGACTAAACCGTCTCGGCTCAGTAACCCAATGAAGGCATATGCCTTGAGCAGCAGGTTGATCCACGTTGGCAAAATGACTAGCAGAATCCATAAATCCCGGTGTTTAAGTCGACTGATGACCAGGGCCATTGGATAACTGATTAGGATCGAAATGACCGTGATCAAAAATGCGTACAACACAGAATTGGCAGTCATTGTCAGATAAGTCCCGGATTCGAAGAACACCCGATAATTGGAGAAAGTGAATTGATGGTGAATATCAAAAAATGAATAATAGATAATTAGGGCAACCGGCGCGATCACGAACATCGCCAGCCATAGAATGTATGGGGTGTAAAAAAGACCTTTAAAACTTTTCTTCATCGCCATTGCCACCCCCTAATCTTCATAACTTTCAAGCCGGCTGTTAAATTTGGCTTCTGACTCATTGTAACGCATGATGTGCATGTCGTTTGGCCCGAACGTGAGGCCTACAATTGAGTTATCTTTAGTGGCATTGGTTGAATGAATCAACCATTCGTTGCCTTGTTCATCGTAGGCGAGGATTTCGTAGTAGTCACCCCGGAAAAGCTGCGTGTCGACTTTGACCTGCAGCTTGCCCTTTTCGGGGGTTGTGATAACCAAATCTTCCGGTCGAATAACAACTTCAACTGGTTCGTTTGGCCGCATTCCGGCATCCGAACATTCAAATTGATGACCAAGAAAAGCGACTTGGAAGTCGGCGACCATTTTGCCGGGGATAATATTGCTTTCCCCGATGAAATCGGCGACAAAGTGATTAATGGGTTCATCGTAGATGTCGACGGGATCTCCTTTTTGAAGGATTTCTCCCTTGTTCATCACGAAGATTTCATCACTCATTGCTAAAGCCTCTTCTTGGTCGTGGGTGACAAACAGGAACGTAATCCCAAGTTGCTGCTGGAGTTCCCGCAGTTCGTACTGCATGTCCTTTCGCAACTTGGCGTCTAAGGCCGATAACGGCTCATCTAACAGCAAAACTTTAGGCCGGTTAACAATTGCCCGAGCAATCGCGATTCGCTGCTGTTGGCCGCCTGAGAGCTCTGAAATTTCCCGGTTGGCGTACTTTTCAAGCTGGACCATCTTAAGCGCGTCATGAACGCGTTGTTCGACTTCGTCTTTTTTGATGTTGTGAACGACTAACCCGAAAGCAACGTTTTCAAACACGTTCATGTTTGGAAATAGGGCGTAATCTTGGAATACAGTGTTTAATTGGCGTTTATTAGCTGGAATATCATTAATTCGTTTGCCGTCGAAGAGAACTTCACCGGAAGTGACTTCGGTAAAGCCGGCAATTGATTGTAAGATGGTGGTCTTCCCACAACCGGAAGGCCCCAATAGTGTGTAGAATTCCCCCTGATTTAATTTGAAACTAATGTCTTTGAGAGCTGTAAAGCCGTCGTCATAAGTTTTGTAAACGTCTTTTAGTTCAACAATGGTTTTGCTCAATGGTTTCCCTCCTAAAATAAGTGAGCGAAGTAAAGCGGTTAGAAGTCGGAGTGTAAGTCTCCATCGAGGGAAATTCCCAATTCTGGAATTTTTCTCGATGGTGCTTACATGAAGACTTCTGCTTTACGCAGCTGTCCTAATGCAAGTGAGCGGATCCAAGCGGTTAGGGATCGGAATGTAAGTCTCCTTGAACAGAAATTCCGGTTTTGGGAATTTTTGTTCGAGGTGCTTACATGCAGATCTCTGCTTTACGGAGCCTAAAGACAAGTAAGTGTCGCTAGGCGCTTATATGGAAATTTATGCCTAGCAGAGCCATAGCTGTCCTAACAAGCGAGCAGATCCAAAAAGCCACCACTCAGCCCCAACTAAGACTTTCGCCATCATCCGCCACAATGTGAACACATCAATTATACCGATCATGACCGATCCACCACAAGCGAAACGACTAGTGCCCGGATGCCCGGTGATTGCTGCTGCCCTTCATTTTATGCACGCGGCGTTTGAATCTTGGTTGGGCATTATCTGCAACAAACCGGAAGTGGACCATTTTGCCATTAAAAGGCTTGCCGCTAAGTTTGATTTGCAGCCAGTTATTCATGACAGCTACCATCGAATGAATTGACTCAACTCGGGATTGAACGCCCTCCTTGGTTGCTGCCGCTAAGATATCTGTCTTTAACCGATTAACCAAATTTTGGTGATAATCGACAAGTTCTTGGGTCAGCGGCGCGTCTTTGTATTTATTAAACAGCATTTCGATTTGTCGCATCGCATCTTTTGAATCTTGGGGAGTATAATATCTATCAGAATTGGCCATTACTTTGCTTCTTTCTTATAAGTAAGTGTGAAATATAGGTTTCACTTGCTATTTTACGTTACAATAATATAGATTAACAGGTTGATGGAGGAACTCAATAAAAATGAAAACAATTCTTGCAATTCACACGGGCGGCACAATTTCGATGTCGCAAAACGAAAAAGGCGAAGTGGTCCCAAATGACGAGAACCCAATTGCTGATCAACAGGTGATCCTACAGGGCCAAATTAAATTGATCACCGACGAACTATTCAATTTGCCATCTCCACACGTGACCCCAGCTGTGATGTTAAAAATCAAACAGCGGATTATGAAAGCAATTGATGACGGTATCGACGGGGTCGTCATTACCCATGGAACGGATACGTTGGAAGAAACCGCGTATTTTCTGGATTTAACGTTGCCAAACACAATTCCAGTGGTGCTAACGGGGGCCATGCGTTCCTCAAATGAAATTGGTTCAGATGGGTTGTACAATTTTCGGAATGCCATTATGGTGGCGGCAACTGATGAATCTTATGGCAAGGGCGTGCTGGTTGTGATGAATGATGAAATTCACACGGCCAGATATGTGACCAAAACCCACACGACCAACGTGGCGACATTTAGAACGCCAACATTTGGACCAATTGGTATTGTAACCCAAAACAAGGCAAAATACTTCCAAGAATTGATTCGAACGGAAGTCGCTGATATTAATCACGTCGTCAGTGGGGTGTTTTTGATTAAGGCATACGCTGGAATGGATGGCGAACTGTTTGATGCCATCAATAAACCAGAAACGAAAGGCTTGGTAATCGAGGGGCTCGGTGCCGGAAATTTGCCGCCACAAACCTTACCCGCAGTTAAACGACTCATTGACAACAAGATTCCAATTGTTTTAGTTTCCAGGTGTTATAACGGGGTTGCCCAAGACATCTACGATTATGAGGGTGGCGGCATCCAGTTGAAAAAGATGGGAACCATTCTATGTCAGGGATTGAATGGTCAAAAGGCCCGGATTAAATTACTAGTGGGAATTAGCGATGGATTAAAAGGAAAGCGGCTGGCAGAGTTTGTCAGCAATGCAATTTCATAATCCTGGATTGGACTGAAAGAAACAGTATTTATTTTGTGGAGCGGTTTATTTCTATGTAAGCTGAATTTTCGTCCTAATCAATTAGTCACAGCAATTAAGAAAATCCATTTATAGAGAGAAGGGACAAAACACATTGAAAACCATTTACGACAAATTGCGGGCAGCTCAGATTGACGAACTGCTGATTAACGCATTTCAAAAGGATAGTGACATTGTTTATACCGGGATTATTCAGTATTTGAGTTCCAAAGATTTTATTATGATCACGTATAACGACTATGGGCTTCAAGACGGCGAAGTGTATCTCAAGATTAGCTCAGTTAAGCAAATTGAAACCGATAGTTACGATTTGGCGAATATGAAGGAACGAATTGCCTTTGATGAATCGCATCATATGGCTGTAAATCCGCCGTTTGACATGCCGATTAAGATGAGTGATTCACTGTTCGACCGGGTTATCAAAACTTTGCATGAAGATCAGCGGGTCTCACTGATTATTACCAAGGACGCTGATAAATTAAAATACAACGAAGGCTTGATTGACGAGGTGCAACCCAATGGCGTCGCCTTTCAAAATATCAATAAATATGATTTCTCGAAACGACCGAAATATGTGATTAAATTTACTGACATTCGGGGGATTGAATTTGGCGGCACGGAATTGCAACTGTTGCAGGATGTGTTGCCAGTGATTAAACCTGCTAATCACGTTGACGACGTTGTGATTGCGGATTTGACTGCCTTTAAAAACCGAGCCACCCAATTGCGAAAGGATGGCAGTTGGCTCATTGTCGATACCAATGATGACCGCAAATATTTCTACGTCGGCAAAATTATCGCAAACAACGATAGCGAGGTTGTCATGCTCGTTGTGGATATGAACGGGCGATTTGGCGGGTATGTCTGGATTCGTTATGATGATATTCGCCGGCTGATTGTGGACGCCGATTATCTGCGGGTCGTCGAAAAATTTGTCGCTGCTAATCAACAGGCAAAAGATTTTGCTCTCCCCGTGTTAAACGCTGACCGCGCATTTGATAATGCGGATAACATCTTGGTCAACATCATTACTCAAGCAATTAATTATCGCAATGTGGTTCGATTTGAAACCAGCGATGAAGAAAACTTCGTTGGCTATCCAATGTCCCTAGATTTTAAAACCGGCGTTCTCGACGTTGAATTGCTGGATGTCGATGCTGAAGGTGAGTCGCAGACCAAACAAGTTGGGATTGAGACGATCCGCGAGATGGCCTTTGATTATTTGAAAGCCTTCTTGGCGGAAAATGAAGTTGACTAATCGAGCCTGGCGGTCAAGTGAGTGGGGTGATAGATGATGGCCAATGGTTTTGCATACTGTCCATATTGTGGGGCTAAGTTAGCTGCTAATGATGTGGTTTGTCCCAATTGTGGTAAGAAACTGCCAAAGCAGGAGCAGCACAAGCCCTCGTACAATCAACTGTTCAGTAATCCTTACAAAGAGGGGATGAAACGGTATCATCAAGATCGAGGAGATCTGAAACAGCCTAAACGTTCATCGTTTTGGCAGCGCCTCTTTCATAAGCAGCCTTGAAGCGAAGCCACGGTATAAGGCCTTCGTTTATCTTGAATTGCTTTCAGATTGATAAATCTTGTGACAAACAATTAAACAACTGATTCTAAAAGTTAAAGCAGGTAGTGTCGTCATTCAAAAACTGGAATGACTGCGCTAGCTGCTTTAATTTTAGGATTAGGACAAAGTTGCCAATTTCTAAATTTCAGGCAAATTTCTTATGAAAACTATAATAATAATGTATAATTTAGTTGGATGGGAGAGTTTGGCTTAGGGTAGTAAGTGCTTGGACTTGCTTACTTTCTAGGACAGCTGCTCTAGGCAGAAATTTCCACATAAGCACCTCAATCATAAATCCTCAAAACCAGGATTTACGATTGAGGAGACTTATGTTCCAATTTCTAAGCGCCTAGCTCCGCTCACTTGTATTAGGACAGCTCCTCCAAGCAGGGATCTGCATGTAAGCACCTTGAACAAAAATCCCCAAAACCGGAATTTCTGTTCAAGGAGACTTACATTCCGATCCCTAATCGCTTGGATCCGCTCACTTTTTAGGAGGTACATTATGGGAAAATTAGACGGCAAAGTTGCGATCATTACCGGTGCATCTCAGGGGATGGGCGCAAGTCACGCAAGATTATTTGTTGATGAAGGCGCGAAGGTTGCAATTACTGATATTAACGAAGAAAAGGGAAGCGCGTTAGCTCAAGAACTTGGCGACAACGTGATTTTCTTGAAGCAGGATGTATCGAATGAAGACAATTGGAAAGATGTGGTGAATGCTACAGTCGATCAATTTGGCTCCTTAGACATTTTGGTTAATAACGCCGGAATTAGTTTCAATAAACCACTGGAAGCCATTACTGTGGATGACTACATGAAGATTTTCAAGATTAACCAGCTATCAGTCTTTTTAGGGATGAAATATGCTTCACCTGCAATGAAAAATGGTGGTAGTATCGTTAACATTTCTTCGATGAATGGATTAGTTGGTGGTGCAATTGGCTACACGGACACCAAGTTCGCTGTTAGAGGAATGACGAAAGCTGCTGCTCTGCAATTGGCACACGCAGGAATCCGGGTTAATTCAGTGCACCCAGGCGTCATTTCCACGCCGATGATTCACCAAGGTGATAGCGAAGCAGTTATCAAAGAATTTGCCAAAGCCATTCCACTACAGAGAGTGGCAGAACCGGAAGAAGTATCAAAGATGGTCCTGTTCTTGGCATCAGATGATTCCAGCTATTCAACAGGATCAGAGTTTGTGGTAGATGGTGGACTGACTGCTCAGTAAAATTCGAGGCACTCCCAACTAAAAAAGATGATCCAAAGCAAACAAATTTCTGTTTTGGGTCATCTTTTCATTTTTTAAATAATGATTGCTGAAACTTTTTGTGATGATAGTGGTTGACTTGCGGTTGTGGTATGGCCGAATGGTGCGCCACCAAGCAGAAACTTCCATGTAAGCTTCCTTAGCAAAAGCCCAAGCTCGTAATTTCTGTTAAGAGAGTCTGACAAGCCAGGTTTGCTTGGCTTCACATCCTTAATTAACGAACCACCGCTTCTATCGTTCTCTTCTCATCTGGAGTCGGTTCTGATTCCATCGATTTGATATCGTGGAGGCGTTCAACGGAAATGTGCAAGTTAAATGCTAACGCAGTATCAGGCATGTCGTTTTTCTTTTGGTAATTAATAATTTCTTCAGCTAAGGTACTAAATTGTTCTGCCATCATAATTCCTCCATTTGATAAACCTCGTGTTGCCATACATATATTATAGCAATAAAAAGCAAATCGGCACACATTAACGATGCTTTAACCCATATTCCATGACCGCAGCGATAATGGCAACGATAATAATTGCCACCCATAAGTTGTTGGTTTGGATATAGAAGTAATACAGTAACCCCAATGTGACCACTGCTTCACCAAGGTATCGTTCAATGCGATTGGGCAATGACAGAAACGCTAAGCCTAACAGAAAAGTAATACTACCGGTTAAAACGGTCTTGCCGCTGTCCAGGGACATAAACTGATTAAATAGTCCGAACAGGTCGATCATTACGCCGACAACTAATGCAAAAATGCCGAACGCAAATGCAAACATGTTTGCCCGCATTCTAAACGCCTTCTTCCTAAATGTGTTCTGCCAAACAGTGATGAAATGCACATAAACCGCTCAGCCGCACACTCTTTCTACTCTCGCATTTAATTATAATGCAAAATAGAAAATTCAGGAATAAAAGCTTTCAATATCTGATGAAGAATAATAGAACTTGCACAATCCCAAACAGGCCAATAAACCAAACCCAGTCCATTCTGGTAATCTTAATCACTCGGTAATGGGTTCTTCCTTGGTCTTCCACGAAGCCATGGGACGTCATCGCTTCGGCCAGATTTTGTGACCATTGAATCGATGATAAGATCGCTTTGAAGTACAATTTGGGTGACCAGAAGTGAAGGGCCTCGCCGCGCATCAACGCGGAAGTTTTAATGATCTGGACTTCTTCGTTGATTTTGGGCATCAGGTTAAAGGCAGCCAGGACGCCGTATGCAAATTTGGAGGGTAACCGAAAATCCTGCTCCAACGTTAATGCTAAATCGGTGATGCTGCTTGTCAGTGTAAAAGTTGCTCCAAGAAATACGTAGGCGTAAATTCGAGTAAACAGGATCCAAGCAAAATGGATACCAGCGCTCCCGTAAAGCCATTGGGAAACAAATAATCCAAGGGCAGGGAATAACGGCCAGAAAATTAAGCCAATTAACGCTTTGAAGGTTACCCGATTAAAGAGAATGTAAATGAAGCTGACACCGATGAGGATCACATTGACAATCAACGACTGGGTAAACGAAATTTCTAGGGCAATTGCCATCACTAATAGTAACTTTAATCCAGGATTCATTTGATAACCTCCTGGTAAGTCAGATTTTGATCCGCAAAGTTTGCGTGATAGTCGATGAGGGTATCCAAACCGGACAGTTGGTGAGAAATAATAATTTGGGTCTGGTGAAATTCCTGCTTGGACCGGTTTAAGAAGCCGACAACGACCTCTAGCGAATGATAATCCAATCCTTTGAATGGTTCATCCATCAAGAGGACCGGCGGATTCATGATTAACATTTCGATGATCTGTAGCTTTTTCTTTTGGCCTTCACTTAATGAATAAACGACTTGGTCATCACGGCCGTCAATGCTGAGTTCTTTGAGCATCGTTTGAACATCATCGATTGAGTAGGCTTGATTTGTCCTGTTCTTAAGAGATAAATCAAGTTCCTCTTTAACGGTAATATTCAAAAATTGATTTTCGGCATCCTGAAATAGCAGCGTGACATTTTTAGCGTATGGCAACGGCCGAATTTTCTGGATGTTCTTGCCAGCAAAGTCGATTTCGCCATTATACGGCAACAATTTGGTCAGCGCGTTAAATAATGTCGACTTGCCAATTCCATTGGCGCCAGTGATCAAAGTGGTCTTTTCTTTACAGAACTTAAAGTCACCCAGCTTCAATAACAGTGAATGGTGCGGTTGGAGTTTAAAATCCTTGATATTAATGATTGACGGAGCGGCCTCAGTTGGGATCGCAACTTGCTTATTAATTGTCTGCGTGTTTTTAAAATTATCGAAGAAGTGTTGGGCAGATTGTGAATCTAACAAACTAATGTGATGCGTATCCGGATCGAGATAATAGAACTCGTCAATGACACCTTTGTAATCGTTAAGGTCATGGTCTGCGAGGATAATGGTTTTCCCGTGTTCCACTTGAAGCTGTTTGAGCTTTTTGATCAGATCCAATCGTGAATCTGGGTCGATGCTGGCAAACGGCTCATCCAAAACGATTACCGGTGGATCCATCGCAACGATGCAGGCTAATGCCACCCGCTGCTTTTCCCCACCGGACAAGGTATTGATAACCCTGGAGCGTAACTGTTTGATGCCACAAAAATCCAATGCGTGGTTGATAATCCCGTCTATCTTGGCAGGATCCACCAGCATATTTTCCAGCACAAAGGTCAGCTCATGGATGACAGTGTCCATGGCAAACTGTTGGTTGGGGTTTTGAAACATCATCGCAACCGAATGGCTGATTTCGTTGCTTGGAATTTGTTTGATATCCGTGTCACCGAACTTGATGCCTCCCAGAGCATCGTTGCCAATAAAATGCGGATACAATCCAGCAATAAAATACAGGAGTGTTGATTTCCCACTGCCGGATGGACCGGTCAGTAAAGAAAAATGGTTGTGTTTAAAAGTTACGTCCACGTCGTTCAATACCTTGACGGTGCTGCCGGGGTATTCATAAGTGAAGTGGTCAATCAAAACGTCAGTCATTATCAGAACTCCTAGCGGTTAAAGTGAAAATGCGTTACTACGATCCAAAAGACGAACAATCATCTTGGTTAAAACACCACCAAAAATGAAGGTTGAGATGTAACGAGTGACAAAGAGTGCCAACAATAGTGGAATGCCGAATTTGTTGTAGCCATTCTTAATCACGTCCCAGGCGAAGGTCACAACAACGGTGGTGAAAATTGAGGCGTTCAAGCCAACCCAGTCGTAACGCTTGTAGCCAGTGAAGGCGAATCCAAGTTCGGAACCAATTCCTTGAACCAAGCCAGAGATAAAGGCACCGGCACCCCATTGGCCACCAAGAAAGACTTCAACGGCAGCTCCGAGAAATTCACCAACAAAAGCAGATCCGAAAGTCCGAACCACAAAGCCAGTCAATGGGCCGGCCATACACCACAATCCCATTAAGAGATCATTGGCAAAGGGGGCAGCACCAATTGGTGTGAGTACAACGGTTAGCGCTGTATAGAGGAAACCAGCTCCCCAAAAAATAATTCCAGTAAAAATAGCAATCAAAGCAATTAGGATAATGTTACGAAGCGTCCATTTGCTTTGATGTTCCCGATTAGTAGCGGGTTGAGTCTTGTTATCCATGAATAATGCCTCCAATATGATATTTCACCCAATTATCTGGAGTGCCAAACGACTTGGTGTTGGCAAGAGGTGTCTGCTGGTAAGACCGGGCTCACTCGGTCACCGAAAAACCATCAGAGCATTCAAAAAAGCCAGCGCAAAACTTGAAGTTTTACCCTGGCTGCGAAATTCATCTATTGCAAATAATCCATTTGGATACAACGGAAGTATGCTCCCTTCGCTGGTACTGACCAGATCAGGTTCGATGGGTTTTTCTCAGCCTTTAGGCACCCCAGATAAGTTGTATGATTAAATTTAGTATACTAAATATAAAAGCAATTTACAAACTAATTCACGACATTGTAGAATGAATGTATGGAAACAACGAATGATCAAACTGAAATAACAGGAGGAATTGGCGTTGGTTAAAGTGATTGCAAGCGACATGGACGGCACGTTTTTAAATGATGAGGGCACCTTTGATAAGCAGGCGTTTCAAGCTCAACTTGATGAAATGAAAAAGCAGGGGTTGCACTTTGTTTCGGCAAGCAGTAATCAGTATCAACACCTGCTTGAATTGTTTAAAAACGTTTCTGGACCGATTTCGTATATTTGTAACAATGGGGCGTTGGTCGTTGATGAACGTGGCGTGATTGTGACCGAAGAGATTATTGACCATCTCGTTTTAAGAAAAGCACTCGAGTACCTCGAATCCGAATCACTTTATGCGGGCGCCGAGATTATTTTGGTTGGCAGAAACGGCACCTATTGTAACTTGCCGGCTGATTCAAAACGCTTTAAGGCTTCCCAGTATTTTTACGAAAACATGCAGTCGATGCGTGATTTGAAATTGGTGTTTGATTCAATTTACAAGCTTGATATCACTTGGGAAGCTGGTGGGGTCGTTAAACGCCAAGATGAGTTTAACCACAAATTTAGCGGCCAACTTGCGGCCACGTCTTCTGGCATGAATGGGCTGGACGTCATGGTCGACGGTATCAGCAAGCTTAGTGGTCTCCAGACCCTGTTGGCTGATTGGAACCTGTCGTTTGAGGACGTTGCCGCATTTGGTGATAACGGCAATGACTTTGAGATGATTGAGGCAGCTGGCGAGGGCTATGCAATGAAGAATGCCGCTGAAGACTTGTTATCCCGAGTTGATTTGGTGACGGATGAAACTAACGAAGAACAGGGCGTTCAAAAGCAGATTGCCAAATATTTAGGCTAGAAATTTGGCCGTGTTGGGATAATTGGCAATGAGTTGTGGCAGCGAGAAACTGAAAACTTGGTTGTCGTCATGATATTTGAAGAAATAAGTCTGATTGGTTGAATCTAAAATTGAAATGTAATGGGTATAATTAAAATTGGGATGGGCATTCATTGTCTGTTGATAAGGGATAGCAACCGCATTTAAGACATTAAACAAGCGGTTTCGAGCCACAAACTGATTTGGGGCCGGTGAATTCCCGAGCTTAACGACTGCCGCTTCAAGGAATCGCGAAGTTGGCGTGTTGGTGGCTGCGGGGATTTGCTGATTCAAGACAAGACGTCGGGATTGCTGGACTAAGCTTTCTTTATTTGAGGATCCGTTTAGCTCCTTGGCAAGCCGCCGCATGTGTTCGGGATAAGTTGGCGAATTGGTCAGGACACCGATGGAATCGGCAATGATTTCCATGCCATTTTGAGTTGGTTCAATAATTAATGTTTGCCCAGTTTGGTCGGTCAAAATCCAGTGAAACGAAAAAACTTCTTGGCCCGCAAGCCAATTTTTACCAATCAGGGCAACGTCTGAAAGCTCGTTTTTCACGGCTTCGATTGAATTATGTTCGCCGAGAACCCAAGGCAGGAAATCCTGTGGGGTGAGGTTCAACTTTTCTGGGACTTCATTAGCCAGATAGTGTGCTTTGAGCGGAAACATGAGCTCGGCGCAACTTAAGCCGGCAATGTTAACGCCATCGGCTATCAAAATATCGATGCGGCTTTCATGACGACCACCGCCGACGTATGGGTATTTAAGTGGTCGCTTGCCCGCGAGTGCAGTTTGGTAACTGGTTTGATTGATGAGAGTTGGATGCCACTTGGCCTCTATTGGGAAGTCCATGGTGCGGCCGAGAAGCGCATGATGATTATTTGATTGAATGGTTAAGCTGGTGCACATGTGAGGTCACCTCGATGAGTTTTCGAAATGGATGAATGGCATTTAAGAATGTTAGAATGGATTTAGTTCCAAGTTTAGAGTCGGACTGTTTCATCAAGTGATCGTTGGCGTATAAGCACCTACTGGAAAAATTCCAAAACCGGGAATTTCTTCCAAAGAAGACTTACACTCCGATTGTTAATCGCTTGTTTTCGCACTCTGATTGAAATGTGCTCAATCAAGCGGCGACTTGCATATAAGCACCTACTGAAAAAATTCCAAAACCGGGAATTCTCCCAGTAGGCGACTTATATTCCAGTCGCTAACCGCTTGTTTTCGCACTCTTAATTAGTGTAAACTAAACTCAATAACAAGTAAAAAGGGGAATCAGTTATGAAATCCGCCTGGAATTTGATTGGTATGGGGCTTTGGCTCATCTTGATTTTTTATTTGGTTTGGATGATCCACGATATGCGGGCCCGCCGGTTGAAATTAATAGTGACAACTAAAAAAAGCTTCACTTGGCAAAACTTTAGCATCTCCTGTGGTGAGATTGTCGTCTTTTTGTTGGCTGTTTGGGGGATGTCGTACGCGACATTTTTCCAAGACGTTGCCAAAATGGATCAAAGCCGGGTGACGACCAGTTACGAGTACAAGCCATTGATCATCCAATACAAGAACGACCAATCGGACTACGTGCAAGTGCAAAATGGTTCCGGTCGAAATCCTGTTCAAAACTATACATACTACGTGGAAGGCGGTAAATATCAAGTTAACAGCTTAAACGCGACGGTGGTCTATGGCAAGAGCAACCTGAACCTGCAATCTGAAACCTACAAGTGGAACAAGGAGTGGTTGAACCATCTGGACGATCGATATCAACATGCTTGGGTCGCAACCGTCACAGCCACTTATAAGAAAAACTGGTTTAACGGAATCGGCCTGCATGCTGGCCGTCAAGCCAACCGATTTAGTTTGATCCGAATTCCGGATCGGTCATTCATGGAAGTTCAGAGTACAAAGACAAACGGGTAGCATTGGCGCTTTTTTCCAATAAGAAGCTCGGAATACTCAACTGTTGGGTTCGATCAAATTAATGACAATTAAAAGCCATGACAACTACCTGCTGCCGTGGCTTTCTTTTACATTTATTCAAACAAGTTGCGATTTTCCCACAAATTTAGTTCATATCCACCTTATCTGCCGTTTTGAGGCCCAGGACACTTGCCGCAATCTTATCAGCTGTCTGGAGGTTGATATCGTTAACTCCCGGACGGGGGCTGGCGTTTGTGGCAAACCTCAATCCTTCTAAGGGGACACCCCAAATATACACGTTGGGCTGTTTGGCACCGCCCTTATTAATCAGCTGATCGGAGTCAGGCTGAACATCAACTGCTGCCAGACCGACATCCTGGTCGTTGACTTTGAGAGTTTTAGTGCGCGCCAATTGATTGTCAACCAAGCTTTCCAATAAAGGATTGGCTGTAATCGTTAAGTCGGGTTTTGGTACTCTGGCTTCAAGGACTGCGGTGGATTTGTACACATCGGTGTTCCGTTTCGGTGAAGCTGTGACGTACCAGCCATTCTGTGTTTTTAATTCCATCCCTGGAGCTAAAATTGTGACCAGGCCACTGCGGATCAGAGCGGATAATTGTTCACTCCGCAAAACGGGGGCACCAACTGATAAGAAACTGATGACTGAACCAAATTCATCTAAGAATTTGTTCACGTAATCTTCGTTTGAGAATCGATTCTCCGCGATAATCTTTCTGAAAACTGGCCGGAAATCGCGCAATAGCTCAAGTGCCGAGGACGTTGGGCCAGTTTTAGATCCCGCTTCAGCATCTGGAATGACTCGGCTGAGCCAGTTGATTAACACAGATTGGTAATCTTCAGTGCCAATTACTTGGACATCTTTAAATGGATTAACAATGTAGTCCCAATCAAAGATATCTTCTTCTTGAAAACCGAACGCGGCCAGCACAGCCGGTCGATTGTCAGAGTTGATGAACCGGTCTTTGAAATCAGTGGCACTCTTGTATGGGAACTTGTCGCGAATGAGCAAACTGTAATAAACCAGGTCGAGGTCGAGCTTTAACAATCGCATGAATTCCGCAAAGGGCAGTTTGCCATCAACGGAAACTTGATCCATGTTCGCTGCCGTTAAAAAGACCGGCTGAGCTTGTTCACCGTAACCTTTTTCGCTGATTGCCTTTGGATAATAAGGGATCCCTCGACGAGAGCCCGCGATGATTCGAGGTTCTCTGCCAGTTGGCTGGTAGGATAAGCTGCCATCGTCGTTTTTCATATAGGTCCCACCACGGCCAAGCGTCAATTCAGACACGTAGTCGTAAAAACTTAACCCAAGCCCGCGGATGATAACTGGTTCACCGGCAGGGATGTCGTTGAGGTTAGCATCACCTGGGTGGGTTGGGGAGATGTAGGTTAATTTATTTTGTTGGGCATAGGTTGCCAACTGCTGCTCCTCGTCGTTGAGGTAGTTGTCTTGTTGGCCCAGGCTCATGACCACTTTATCAAAAGCATATTGGTGATCATCCGTCTTCAATGTGATACGCTGATTGGCATTGTATTGCAAATCCACAACTTCCGCTTTTTCAACGGTGACGGTTGATTCAATTGGGCACTGATTCATTAGTTCGCTGAAGAACCACCTGATGTAGGCGCCATATAAAACTCGGGGCGCATAATCTCGGCCGTCTAGATTACTAGCGGCTGTCTTGACTTCGCTTGGGTAGCCATTAGCAGTTAAGTAGTCCTGCGCCTCAGAACTGGCAGCCCACTCAAAAAGCGATGGGCCATCATAGACTTTGCTGGTCATATTAACCGAAGCGTCTGTGAAGAGGGTGATTTGGTCGGCAGGGGTGTTCATGATTAAGCCGTCCCACTGATCTTTGCGCCAAACCCGACCGCCGATTCCATACGGATCAAAAATTGTGATCGTTAGGTTTTCTGGCTGGTTATCGTTATATTTAAATTGATTTAGTAGTTGGGACGTTAAGATTACCCCACGTGGTCCCGCACCAATGATTCCAACGTTCATATTCCTTACTCCTAGTTTCTATATATTAGTAATCCTTCGGGTCAACTTCTAACGGACCAAATTTATCTGCATCCGTATCCCGAAAGTCCCACCATTCATTTTCGTAGCCGTTAAAGCCTGCAGCTGTCATTGCATCATTTAAAATGTCATAGTTCTTTTGGGCAGCTGGGGTCCATGAATCGTACTCGCTGCGTTTTGCCAAGCCAGTAAAATCATCGAATGGGGTTGGCATCTCCAGGTTGTGACCGTCCATGTCAGTCAAAGTGAGGTCAAAGGTGATGCCCTTTTGATGACTAAAATTTGGATCAGGTTTTGCGACCCAAATTGGGTCTGGATAAACTTCGAATAGCTTGCGTTGGGCGTAAGTTGGTCGATAAGCGTCCCAAATTCGGAGGCGGTAACCTTGCTTTTTGAGGGCGTTACTAGCTGACCCCAACTTGGTCACTGTATCAATCCGTGAAATTGCCTGATCAAAGTCATACACCACTTGATGGGTGAAGTTGTCCGTGGTTGCGTACTTCAAATCAACAATAATATCCGGGTCAACATCGTGCACGTTAACGTATCCTTGATCCTTTTTGCCTGCCATGATGGCACCTCCTGGTATGTTCAGCGCTAAACAAGTTACTCCTATAATAAGTTAATATTTATTCATTATCAAATGTGTTGCCCTTATAAATGCCAATGTCATCAATCAATAATTTGCCAACGTATGGTTGGGCGTTTGGCTTAACCATCCCTGCTTTGGCGTAGGCGATTGTTGAGGTCGAATCTGCTTTGATGGCTGTGCCCATTGCTTTGCCGGTATCGCCGTTTAAGCCCGAGGGGATGTCGATGGCGTGGATCTTTGCCGTTGAAGCGTTGGCCTTGTCAATCACCGTCGCAAAGTCACCCCCAACATTGCGAGAAAGACCGCTGCCGAATAACGCATCGACCAAGGTCGTGTATTTGTTGAAATCGGCGTCCATAAAAGTTTTGGGGATTTGATAATAGTCACAAATTTTTTGTTGGCTGACGTGATCTTCGCTGGCATGATCGGGATTGCCAACTGTGAGGATTGATACATCATAACCGTGGGTACAGAGCAAGCGGGCCACGACCAAACCGTCGCCACCGTTATTGCCTGTCCCGGCAAGGATCAAGACCTTATTTAAATCGAGATCCGAGTTGTTGCGCATATCATCATATATTTTAAGTCCGGCTCGTTCCATGAGGACCATGGAAGGGATGCCGATTTGATTAATGGTTTTATCGTCTAATTGTCGTGATTCTTCAACTGAAATTGTTTGTACCATGAATAAATGCCTCCTAAATGTAAAAGTGAGCGGATCAAAGCGGTTAGAGATCGGAGTGTAAGTCTCCTCGAACGGAAATTCCGGTTTTGGGAATTTTTGTTCGAGGTGCTTACATGCAGATCTCTGCTTTGAGGAGCTGTCCTAAAATAAGTGAGCGGATCAAAGCGGTTAGAGATCGGAGTGTAAGTGTCCTCGGAAAGAAATTTCCGGTTTTGAAATTTTTCTCTGAGGTCCTTACAAGTAGCTTTCTGCTTTGAGGAGCTGTCCTAAAATAAGTGAGCTAAGTAAAGCGGTTAGAAGTCGGAGTGTAAGTCGCCGCCGAGGAAAATTCCCGATTCTGGAATTTCTCTCGGTGGTACTTACATGCAGACTTCTGCTTTACGCAGCTGTCCTAGAATCAAAACATTATTCATGTATATATTCATCTAAATGGGATGGAAATGCAAGCAATAAACCGTTGCGCAAAATAATGTTACTATATAAAGTGCGTGAGTAAATGGATGACGATCATCCAAATTTCAAATGAGGTGAGACAATGTCACTGGATTATCCAGAAAATATGCGTGAATTCGAAGATAAATTTGCAATCGAAAAAGCCCGTCACCCGGAAACAACCAGGGAAGGGCTGATGAAACAAGTGATTGAGGATGCATTCCAAGGTTACTTGGATGAAGCCGAGGAAGGGCATTACGATACTGGCAAGTTAGTCGGTAAAGAGATCGAAGTTTACGGATTGAAGAAGGAGTTACTCAAAAAGATCAAGCCAATCGGTGATTCCTTTGAAGCCGATTTTCAAAAAGACGGCAATCAATTAATGTGGTACTTGGAAGACCAAGCTGATCGCGTTGCCCGCGAATTTTCTTAGCATTGATGGTTGTATTAATATTCAAAATTCGCTATAATAATATGATGTAAGGCGTCCTTAGTGTAATGGATAGCACATGAGATTTCGGTCCTCATGATCCGAGTTCGACTCTCGGGGGACGCATAAGTGTGAAGCGTGGATATGCCGGGTAGTCTGAGACTATTTGAAGCATCCAAAAAGTAAAAATTGATTGGTCTTTGTCTAAAGTTATGACGAAAATCATGACGAATTTACGAGAATACCTTTCATTGGTCAGCAAAGCTGTTTGGGCTTGCTGGCTTTTCTTTTCTGTTATGGGTTCTTCTTTACTGTGTAACTGTCTCTAAGGATTCTGTGGAATAATTTACTAGAGACTTTGGTGTGCTATCAATTAAATAAATGTTAGGAGAATTTATATGGCAGATTTAGCACCAGGAATGATAATTAAATATTTTGATGAGGAATATGTAGATGACTTTATTAATAAAGGGGTTCTTCATTTTTCAAGGCTGGGTACTTTTATCGATTTGGAAGGTAACGATGCGATTGCAGATGCATACGAGGGGGCAATGGTGACTAATCTTAGTTTAAGCGATCCTGGTATGAGAGTAACGATAGATGGTCATGAGATAAGCCCGGTGAAGGATGAAAGAAGTAATGAGATTACTGTCGCTTACACACCAGAATGGGTCAGAAAAATCGGCATTGTATCACTAACCAATTTACTTTTAAATAGGGATTTTGAAGAAGCTGGTTTTGACAAAGAAAAAGGTATCTATACTCTGAAATTGAAAGAAGCTGTGATTAAAGGCTTAGAACAAATTAGTGAGAACCACACCAGGATTCCAGTGTTAATTGATGGTAAAAGATTACTTAAAAGGCTAGATAGTGGCTTTTCAAGCGGAATCAATGCTCAACTCGGAACAGTAAATTATTATGATGAAACCCAGGGAGAAAACATCGCTTTTCGGGACTTGGAAAGTCATCCAGAGAGAGTTTTATTTTTAAAAAGGAAAAAGTATCAGTATCAAAGAGAGGTCCGAATCGTCTTGTTTAATGAAGTACCGCCCGAAGGAAAGAATATTTATCTAGGCAACTTGAGTGAGATAACTTATAAGCTGGATAAAGATAGAGGAATCCAGTCGATTGGGGTTCAGGTACGAAAAAGCAGGTGATTTGATATAGATGTTCTAAATTAATTCAAAGATTGCCAACGGTTAATGAATGAGACTGGTATAATTACGAAACTATAAGAGTTAGAGATGATTAAACATGAAAAAGAGTAATAAGTTTAGACGACATCTAATCAAAGATCGTTATGATATTCCAAATTACCAACCGCAAACAATAGAAACCGCAATAAAGAACGTTTCAAAAATTTTGAATTTAGCTTCCACAATAACAGTAGAAGAATTTAAAAGCTTGTTGCCTCAGCAAATGATATTTAGGGCTCAGGCGCATAATTTATCGGCTGGAGAATATCTGTACAGGGCACGTTTGCTAGAAGGAAGTGATTGGAGGATAACTGACAACTGGACAGAAGCGGATTATTGGGAAACACCAGCTACTCTTGTTAACGAGTGGGGCCGTCTTAACGAACCTGGAGAATCAATTTTTTATGCAACGGATGATGTTCGACAATCTTTTAAAGAAATTCGGTATCAAGCTGATCCTAATCGTAATCATGGTGTGGTTGTCGCAGCATTTAGGGTTGCTGAGCCTTTTTCAGCTCCTAGGATTGGCGGAGTTGGAAACACAATCAGTGTTGATAATATTTACTCAAACATGATCGATA
This sequence comes from Lentilactobacillus sp. TOM.63, assembly GCF_030361045.1. Classification (NCBI taxonomy): domain Bacteria; kingdom Bacillati; phylum Bacillota; class Bacilli; order Lactobacillales; family Lactobacillaceae; genus Lentilactobacillus; species Lentilactobacillus sp. TOM.63. The sequence goes on along the minus strand of NZ_JAUCAP010000022.1, from coordinate 5,212 downwards.
AAATTTTTTCATTACCAGCTGAAGAGTATGGTAAAAACGTTTATAAACTTTCCAACTTCATTAGCGATTATTTCATTGTTGAACAAGATCCATATGATGGCTTTTCTTTTTCGTCTGTTCAAGCTCCAAATAGTGGCTCATTTAATCTAGCACTCAAACCAGTCTCTGCTCATAATCATCTCAAATTTGAAGGTTCTATGGTTGTACCTAATTATGGAGAAAGTATTGATGGTAATATTACGACTGAGATTGTACGAAACGCAAATTTAGAAATTGGCAGTCCTGAGCTTCTCAAAGATTGGATTTTTGAGAAGTTTAAAATTTGTTATAAATAATGTAAAGTTACTTAAAGTAGATATTTCAATTTAAAAAACTAGGTCAAACCGGGTTTAAACCTACATTGAAGCTTGGTAAGCCTCATGTTGTATGTAATACAGACAACAACCGATTTGACTTTATATTTGCAGAAAACAACCGTTGAACCGCAGCTAATTTAACCTTATAAGAGAACATAATAATCCCCCTTGAATTAGATTCCTACAATTCAAGGGGTTCAGTTCACTATTTAAGCTTGCTGGCTTTTCTTTTGCCCTTATCGAGTGGCCTTCCAATTGTTGGGAGCCACTTGATACAGTGATCCAATCCATCATCGCTAGCCTAGCCGTTTAGCAAGAAAACGATTAACAGGCAGAAGTTCCCCAATGCTGTTAGTAATGGCCCCAGTGTTTTAAAGACATTTATTTTCACTCCGATGGATCCCATCGAATAATTGAATTAGTATCATGATTATTGATAGGGTCACTAAATAGGACTTAGAAACAATAACAAATAATCCTATGCTTAATATGAACAGCGCCCAGCTTCTTGATGTAGCATACTTTGCATTGACGAGCTCATTACCGTGTTGTGATTTAGCCTTTACATACGCCTCGATGGAAAAGCCTAAACTAACTGTTGCACTGATTGCGGTCCATACGGCACACAGATAATAGAGCATTTAGTGATTCTCCCTTCAGTCATCGATTTATAATTTCCCGTTTAACATCTTCTAACGAATGCAAATCACCTTTACGAGCATTGTCAACAATTTGGGCCAGCTCGTTAGCTATTTGAGTTCGCTTGTACTTCTCATACTCGGCAATGTCGATAATCGCATACTTACCGTAGCCATTTTTAGTAAGAATGACAGGATTTTCAGGGGTTACTTCGTCTAAAAGCTTATTGTAGGAACGCAATTTAGAAATTGGTTTAATGTTTTTAATTCCGGAGTTTGGTATTTTCATTCGACACACCTCCTAGCAAAAGTATACGATGATCGCTGCAAATTTGCAGCAAAGCCTTATTTACATCCTATCAAACTATCACGATCAGAAACCATTGTCTTAGGGTTGATAGACAGAAAGTAAAGTTTACTTGAGATTTACCAAATATTTTATGCGACGATAGAATTAACTTATAAAATGGTCAAATTTACTCTTCAAAAAAGTAAAATATCAGGTTGCAAAATGGTAAAGTGAGCGATTGGTAGCGTATGAAAGCAGATGTTGTTAGATTAAGCTCGGAAAATCTATCATATTGTCGCTGAGATGACTAAATATCTAATTTTTATCGAAGAAAGGTACTCGTTCTAATCACGCCGTTGATACGCAAGAATGGTTAATGGCATGAAAATGAGAATGAGGATGCAGCCACTAATCAGCACCATCGTCGCATTCAGGCTCCAACTGCCAGTCCTCAGAATTGTTCGGATAGCGGTGATGGTTAAAGTGACTGGATTAATTTTGACTAGATTCTGAATAGGTCGAGGCAATGTCTTGATAGGGATGAAGGCATTAGATAAAAATGTCAGCACCAGGATAATAATCATCGATAAGCTGCCAATTAATTCTGCATTCTTCGCTAACAAACCAACCAGAGCAAAGATCCAGGAAGTGGCCCAGCCAATAAAAACGGCCAGCAGTAATACTTCGACAAGCGTTAACACGCCAACCGTTGGCCGCCAGCCCATCAAAAAAGCAGTTGCTAAGGCGGTTATTCCTGAAAGTAGTAATCGGAATATATCGCCAACAAGTTGGCCTGCTAATGGCGCAAGCGGCGAAATGGGTAAAGTTTTAAAGCGGTCAAAAACACCTGCATTAATATCTTCACGAAGTTGTTGTCCCGAACCCGAAGCGGCATTTAAAATACTCTGGACTAGAATTCCAGCCACCAGCATTGGCAAATAGGCATGGACGCTGCCGGCAACGACACCACCAAATAGGTAGCCGAATAATAAAGTAAAGATGACCGGCTGCATTAAGACATCGCTAAAGTTATCGGGATTGTGCAACGTTTTGAGCAGGTTCAGATGGGTCATTGTTAGTATATTGCTTAAAGGTTGATTATTTGTGCTTGAGTTCATCATGGATTCCTCCTAAGTAAAGTGAGTGAAGTAAAGCGGTTAGAGACTGGAGCCTAATTTTTGCCAACTGTCATCTTTAAAAACACGTCATCCAACGAAGGCGGTTCAATTGCAAAGTGACTAATTGGGATATTCACTGCTTGAAGTCGATTCAAGATCTCGGCAACTGCCGTCAACTTGGTTTGACCCAAAGATACTGTCAATGTCTGATCATCAATGTGAACGGGCAGTGCCAAAGTATCCTGAATCACACTCTCTGCCTGTTTGACCCAATTCGAGGACGCCACCTCTAAGCGAAATTGCTTGCCGCCAACTTGTTGCTTGAGTTCATCCGGTGTCCCCATTGCCTTTAGGTGACCGTGATCAATGAGGGCAATTCGATCAGCCAAATGGTCAGCTTCTTCCAAGTATTGCGTGGTTAGTAGAACTGTCGAACCTTTGGTAACCAGTTCTTGAATGGCTTGCCACATCTGTTCGCGTGTCCGGGGGTCAAGTCCGGTCGTTGGTTCATCTAAAAAAAGAATCGGTGGCATGCCAATCAGGCTGACAGCCAGATCTAGTCGGCGGCGCATCCCACCGGAGAATGTGGCTAATGTTTGGTTAGCCGAATGGATCAAATCAAAGTCCGTTAAAAGTTTGATTGTCCGGGTTCGGGCTTCGGCTTGATTTAGACCGTTTAGTTTGCCGAAGATCATCAAATTTTCGCGGGCAGTTAAATCCTGATCAATCGCCGCTGTTTGGCCCGTTACACTAAACTGTTGGCGAGCTAAACGGCCTTGGGTCACCGTGTCAAAGCCATTTACCAAAATTTGCCCATCATTTTGCCGTAGCAACGTGGTCATCATCCGGATAATCGTGGTTTTTCCAGCCCCGTTAGGACCTAATAGCCCGAAAATCTCACCTTTTTTAACGTTAAACGACACATCTTTAACAACGACTTTATTTCCAAACTGTTTATGGACATTTGATACTTGGATAACGTTTTCTGTCGTCATGATTGAAACCTCCTTGCATTTAATCAGGTCACCTGATGAATACACCATAAGGGTACCTGATTAAAATGTCAAGGGGTTGCCCACGCCTGTTTTAGAATGTTGTATACTTAAGTAAACTGTGAATGGGATGAAGAATCATGGCAAATGAGATTAAGGCTGAGCTTGCTGCTGGGAAATTGGCAGAGTATGAACAACTCAGCAAAATTTATGATGATATTGTTAAACAGGCTCGACCGCATTTGACGGTTGAAGGCCAAGGGAAAATTTTATTGGTACTGGTTGACGAAGATCATTTATCACAACGCGAATTAGCAACCCGCTTAGGAATGTCACCGCAGTCGATTAGTGAATTTGTATATAAACTCGTTAAACGTGACTTGGTAACATTGACGAAATCACCAGATGATAAACGGGTTAACTTGGTTAATCTAACACCAGCGGGAAGAAAAGAAGTTGAATCCGCAGCTCAGGAAGTGCCACCCTTTATGAAGGTGCTTTCTGATGTTGAGCTGGACCAGTTGGCTGCATTGCTGACCAAAATAACAGAGGGAATGTATGCAGACATTGACGCGGCGAACCCTACTTTGGGGGTAAAGTTCCATAAACTATTTGCCAGCCGGTATTTAAAGCAATTTAGAAAGTAGTTTTAATCCGTGAAGGCCATATTCGTTACGATAGTGTTTGTTAAATCGAAATAAAGTTAATGTTAACTTTCAGGTGAATTGAATTCGATTTGGAAAGGGAGTCGCAGAGGGATTAACGACTTGCTGGTTTATAGTAGGGAAAAAACAAGGAGAAATTATGTTAAAAGTGATAACGGATATTTTCATCATATTAGTGGCCCTTGAGGCATTGGGAATTATGATTTTAGAGATGTTTGGAAGTCAAACTAGTTTAGCTCAAAAAGCTTTCAGCTTACCACTGGCTTACCTTAAGCAACCGGAGACGAAGGTAAGTATGGCCAACCAGGGACTGTACAATGGGTTCATCGGCGTTGGTATTCTAGTGACTCGGTTTAGTTTTCCGACAGTAGCTATTTATCCAGGATTATTCTTATTTATTGGTTTTGTGGTGATTGCCGCGATTTTTGGCGCAATCACTGTCAGCTGCAAAATTATTATTACACAAGGCTTGCCTGCGATGATTGCTTTAATTTTTTTATTGATTACTGCGGGCTGAAACGTTAGTTTGCTCGGACGAGACTTCGACTCTCATAATCCGATTTTGACTCTCTGAGGACGCCTAGTTGAATTGAATCGCATTTGATAAGGAAAATCGCTGGGGGCAACTTTTTTGTTTTGGGTGGGCTTGAAGATGGTATTAAAATAGCCCCCGACATTCGTCGAAAGCATTGGTCATAATTGCACAGGAACTTAGGGAACATTAATGACTAATTCGGTATTATTAATAGCCATTCTAATAGTAGCAAACTTGAATTCCCCATGTTTCTTTGATGTTTGCTCGTCGTAAAATGGGAGCAAGCCGAACCAATTTAGAAAAATGATGGAAAGATTCGTGAATTTGGGTAGTGGCATGTTGTATATTAGATGTGGACATGAATTCTCCTCGTATTTTGGCTTTCAACGACTTAATGATACGATGTAGCGCAATCCATGTCTATTTTTGTACAGTAAAGGCCCAGTCAACCAGGACTTTACTGCACTATTTAACTTTCAACCTTTAGCTGTATCAATTAATAAGACAAGCGATAATTCGGGTTATGAGGTACACTTTCATATTTAGGCTCTTCGTCAACTGTTGTTGGTGAAACTAAATTCGAGTTCTAATCACTTTGTGATTAGGGCTCTTTTTGTTT
>NZ_JAUCAP010000021.1:0-39134 GCF_030361045.1 Lentilactobacillus sp. TOM.63 | reverse complement strand
CAAAACAAAAAGAGCCCTAATCACAAAGTGATTAGAACTCGAATTTAGTTTCACCAACAACAGTTGACGAAGAGCCCCTTTTTTAGATTTCGAAACTTTTTAAACTCATGAGTTAAAACTATTCCACTGTCACACTCTTGGCCAAGTTTCTTGGTCGATCAACATCCAAACCTTTGTTAAGGCTTGTATAATAGGCAATCAATTGAGCTGGTACAACGCTCAGTAATGGTGTAATCATTTCATCAACGTCAGGGATAATAATTGTGTCCCCGTCTTGAGCCAATCCTTTGCGAACAATCGTGAAGGTTTGAGCCCCACGAGACATTGTTTCTTGAAGATTACTTCGAGTCAAATTAGCAGTTCGTTTCTGGGTAATGATCCCAACAACTGGCGTCCCCTCTTCAATTAAAGCAATCGTTCCATGTTTTAGTTCTCCAGAAGCAAATCCTTCAGCTTGCACATATGAAATTTCCTTAAGCTTCAGGGCTGATTCTAGTGAAACAGTCTGATCAATTCCACGACCGATGTAAAATGCTTTACTGGTTGGAACAAAGTACTTCTTGGCAAGGTCTTCGATCATGTCCTTTTCATCGATGATAGCCTGCATCCCTGTGGCAACCAAACCAAGTTGCTGGCGAATATCAAATTCTTCGGCAATGACTTGTTGCTTTGCTTCTCCCAGTGCCTTGGCTAAAATGGCTTCGACACCAATTTGGGCAGTGTAAGCTTTCGTTGAAGCCACTGAAATTTCTGGGCCGGCATGCAATAACAACGTATAAGTTGCTTCTCGGAACAAGGTTGAGTTCTCAACGTTTGTAATCGTCAAACTCTTATAATCGTGAGCGTTAACGTTAACCAAAACTTCACGACTATCGGCAGTTTCACCACTTTGTGATAGGAAAATAAAGAATGGGTTGTCTGAGAGAAGCGGGTTGTCATATGCAAATTCAGATGCGACATGGACTTCGGTTGGCACGTGGGTTAATTTTTCAAACAATTTTTTCCCAACCAAGCCAGCATGATAACTTGTGCCGGCACCGACAATATAAATCCGATCCGCCTGCTTCATTGTAGTGATTAGATCTTGATCAATATTTGGTCGACCAGATTCTTGAGTATAAAGCGAAGCCAAATTACGCATCACGTTTGGCTGTTCGTCGATTTCCTTTAACATGTAATATGGGTACGTACCTTTGTCAGTTTCCTGAGCGTCCATTGAAACGTGGAAGCTATCCCGTTCAACGTGCTTGCCTTCAGCATCCTCAATCACAACTGAATCAGGCTTGATGGTCACAACTTCGCCATCATGGAGTTCCAAGAAATCATGGGTCACGTTGAGCATGGCCAACGCATCAGAGCAAACAACGTTGCAGCCGTCACTCAAGCCAATCAGTAATGGGCTCTTGTTCTTAGCAACGTACAAAGTTTCGGGATCGGTGCTATCCATTAACAGGAAGGCGTAGGATGAACCCTCAAGCAGGCTTAGTGTTTTCAAGAAAGCTTGTTTGGTCGATAATCCTTCAGTTTGGACGAAGCGATCGATCAATTGAACAACGACCTCAGTATCAGTTTGAGACTCAAAAGTCACACTGCTTAGATACTTTGCCTTCAGTTCCTTGTAGTTTTCGATAACCCCGTTATGAACCAAGTAGAAACGGTGGTCTTCAGAATATTGTGGATGCGCATTTGCAACGCTCACAACACCGTGAGTCGCCCAGCGGGTGTGGCCAATTCCGACTGACCCGTGAACTTCAGGGGTAACAGCAGCTTCAAGATTGGAAATCCGCCCCTTACGTTTAACCAGATAATCATTGCCGTTTAAATCATTGACATAGATTCCGGCAGAATCATAACCGCGATACTCAAGTTTTTCAAGGCCTTCCAATAAAATTGAAACAGCATTGTCGTTTCCAGTAACTCCAACAATTCCACACATAATGTATTCTCCTCAGCATTTATAAATTGGTATATACAAAGATATCATTTAAATTAATTTGTTAACACGTATAATCTACACAACTTGGACAAAAAAGTCAATAAAATAGATGAAGTGGTATAGGAAATTAAAATTTACAGAGAGCCGGTGAGCATTTCTTTAAGTAAATCCTTATAAATGAAAAAGCCAGTTGGAAGTTCAGCTGACTTTTTCATCAAATTATTCAATTCCAATTTCTTTTTGGACGACATCAGCGATCCGTTTGGTATAGTCTTCAACTAAATCCTGAGTTGGCGCTTCTGTCATCACTCGCAATAATGGTTCGGTTCCGCTTGGTCGAACTAACACTCGACCATCACCGTGCATCTCTTCTTCAACTTGTTTGATAACTTCTTGAATCTTGGGGTTATCCATCCCGGTCTTCTTTTGATTCGTTTTAACGTTAATGAGTTTTTGTGGGTATTTCTTAACTTCACCAGCCAATTCGGACAATTTCTTGCCAGTCGCTTTCATGACGGACAATAATTGGAGGCTTGTCAACATGCCATCCCCGGTTGTATTGAAATCAAGAAAGACAATGTGACCAGACTGTTCGCCACCAAGGTTATAACCGTCTTCATTCATCTTTTCGACAACGTAACGGTCACCAACTTGGGTTTTCACACTGGTCATCCCGGCACGCTCCATGGCTTTGTACATGCCCATATTACTCATCACCGTTGTCACGAGGGTATTCTTCTTCAGGCGACCACGTTCTGCCATGTATTTACCACAAATGTACATAATGGCATCTCCGTCAACCAACTTGCCGTTTTCGTCAACAGCGATACAACGGTCGCCATCTCCATCAAAAGCAATTCCGGCTTGAACGCCCTGATCCAGGACAAACTTCTGGAGTTGCTCAGGATGAGTGGAGCCCACATGATCGTTGATGTTTAAACCATCCGGGTTAGTTGCCAATGTTTCAAATTCAATTCCCAAATCGGCATAAAGCGTCGTGACCAATTTGCTGGTCGAGCCATTTGCAGCATCAACACAAACCTTGATTCCTGATAAGTCTTCGGAAATTGTCTGCTCAAGAAAATGAATGTATTTTTGGCTGCCTTCGAGATAATCACCGGCGACACCAAGGCCTTGAGCTGCTGGCCGAGGCAAAATGTCTTCAGAACGTTCGAGGATGGATTCAATCTCTTCTTCCATTTCATCTGAAAGTTTGTAGCCATCCGCACCGAAGAACTTGATGCCATTATACTCAACGGGGTTGTGCGATGCGGTAATCATCACCCCGGCATCGGCTTCCTGATTTCTGACCAAATAAGCAACCCCGGGAGTGGTAACAATTCCGAGATTCAAGACCTCAATTCCGACTGAGAGCAAGCCGGCAATTAATGCCTCTTCCAACATTTGCCCAGAAATCCGAGTATCTCTGGCAACCAGCACCTGTGGCTGTTTGCGCTCTGAATGATGCGTTAATACGTAACCGCCAGCTCGGCCACAACGAAAGGCAAGTTCTGGGGTAAGCTCTTTGTTCGCGATTCCACGGACACCATCAGTACCAAAATACTTCATTATAAATTTTCCTCATTTCAAATATAAAATAACAACTAATTGTTTCTAGTAATCTTCACATTAATATAATCTGGATCAAACCCTTTGACATCGTTCAATTTACTGTCAAGTTCAATCTTTTTGGTCTTCGTATTCTTAACGTCACTTGTATCCACCTCAACCTCAACGGAACTTAACTTTTTCAGTTGAGCTTTGGTTCCAAATACCCGAACCCGTTTAGTTGCAGATGTCAACGTAAAGCTTTCATTGTCGTCAGTAATGCCCTTGGCTTCCAACTTAACTGGTAATTCTTTACTGTTGCCAGGCGTGATTGGCAATGTGACATCAGCCGTGGCTGGAGTAATCACAACGTTCACCGTATTCTGATCAGCGTCCAAGGCCTCGATAATCGCTTGACTGTTGATTGATGATTTTGCGTTCTGTGGCACGTTCAGTTGGGCAACAACCGAATGAATCCGGTTAATCTGATCAGATGCCCCGGTGATCTTGACAGTCTTCACGTCTGCCGTGGCGTTACCAGCTTGATATCCAGAAGCCACATTCCCCTTGGAATATTTAACTTGGAGCGGATAACTCACGGTCTTTCGCGGTTGAATATTAACCTTTATTTTAGCCGGTTCAAACCGATATCTCAAATCATTATTGAGCCCTTCCTGTTGAATCCGGACCGTATGACTACCCACGCCAAGCTTTGAAAGGTCTGCATAAACTTTAAAGTTTTGAGTATTAGCCGTTGTTGTAACCAAAGCAGATGGCCCACTCAAGTGAATTTTGACCTTTTCTGGATAACCCGTCACAAAATATTTATTACTATTCACGGTTAGCGACAATGGAACCGAAAACGTTTTTGATTTATTCGAAGTTAATTGAGTGGAGTTGCTACTTTCACTGTCTTGCGTAGATGAGCCCATTTGAGTTCCACCAACATAAAGAAACAGTAAGATAGCAAAAAATAAAGATAGAAGTCGGTAGGCCCAATTATTGAATAGAAACTTTTTCACGGTTACCGACCCCCTTTAAAGTGATTTTCGATGAAAGTCGAAATGGTGTTAATGACTGTTCGATGTGTCGGTTGTGAATCATCGGTTAACAGTTGATCTCGGAAATACTTCAGATAATCATCTTGAGTCATCCCCCGGAGCAACTCATTATTTTGAGTAATTGAAACCTCACCGGTCTCTTCAGAAATCACCACCGTCATGGCATCAGTCAGTTCAGAAATGCCAACCGCAGCCCGATGTCTGGTTCCAAGTTCTTTAGGGATTAAATTACTCTGAGAAAGAGGTAAATATGCAGCAGCAACGGCGACCCGATTATTCTTAATAATTACCGCGCCATCATGTAATGGCGTATTAGGAATAAAAATATTGATCAACAACTCACCGCTTACATCAGCATCAATATCAATTCCAGTTTCGATATACTCTTCGAGGCCGGTATTCATTTGGATCGTAATCAAAGCACCAATTCGGCGCTTTGACATATACTGAATTGCTTTATCCAACGATGAAATCATTTTCTTAGCTGCTTCATTTTCTTGACGTCCACGAACAAACAGGGAACCGCGGCCCAAATGTTCCAAACCTCTACGAATTTCAGGCTGGAAAATGACCACAATGGCAATGACTCCCCAGTTGATGACCTGATCCATAATCCACGAAACTGTCGCCAGACCAATCCAAACACTCACAATCTTAATCAGCAGAATGAAAACAATTCCTCGAAGGAGCTGAACTGCTTTGGTCCCACGAACCATCAGAATTAAATTGTATATCAAAAACCAGACGACACAGATATCAATCAAATTTATAAAATTATGTAATGTAAAAATTCCAGACCAGTCCATTGCGCGCTCCTTAATTAATTTTGTCAGCAATATTATAGCATTCTAATTGCGTGAACATCTAATCATACCAAATTCCGGGGGATCTTTAAATAAATTATAAAAAATAAGCTGAATCCGATTTATTTATAGCATTTGGTTTGCAAAAATAGTTTAATATTAGTTGAGGGGAGGTTTGTCTGATGAGTCAATTAAATAAATGGATTGTCCGAGCATGTTTCATCGTCTGGATCACAATCCTCTACACTTATCTAAAAGAGCCTCCATTCAATTTTTTGGTTCTCAATACATTTTTAGCGTTCATTCCAATTGAGCTAAGCTTTCATATTGACAATACAACACCCAAAAACGGGTTGCTATTCTGGGTCATTGTGCTGGTATGGCTACTATTTTACCCCAATACGCCCTATTTATTAACTGATCTATTTCACTTATCGTTATTAACACCCTATGGTCCAAATGGGCTGCTGAGATTAAATGATGTCATGTGGCTGAAGTTTTCGTTGCTTCTGGTTTCCACCCTGTTTTCGACAATCATTGGTATCTGGGGACTTGATCGCGTTTCAAAAGCAATTAGCTATCGGTTGAGATTGAATCATTTATGGTTCAAGCATGCCATCGTTGTTTTGCTGACAATCTTAACGTCGATCGGAATCTTCATTGGCCGCTTTTTGCGAATACACACAATCTATTTGTTTCTCACACCAGAGTTATTTATTCGACCGCTAATGAATATGTGGAGTCGGCCGGCAATTGTCTTTATTGGCTTACTCACAATTGTTCAGTTGGTCTTCTTCTACACACTGAAATTAATCGGAAGTTCGCATTTTATGAAAGATCAGCAAGAGCCATCAGAAAAATAAATATTTGGTAAAAAGCAAGCCTACTCGGTCACATCCCAATTGAGATGAAAACCGAGTAGGCTTGTTTTGATGATCTTCATTAATTCCATGGGTTGGAAGATCCTAGAGCATGGTTTGAATGGGCAAAATCATTATCGTTCCTGATCATCTTGCAGCATTTTTCATGGACTGCTACTCATCATTCTGATAATCCATTATCAACACCGTTTCCGAATAATTAATGTATTGTCGCAGCCGAGCGGCCATGGCCCAATCAATATTCCCCTGTTCCAGCAGAATTTGGACACCCTCTCTTTCGGCTGCTAGCGCTTTAATTCGCAAATGCTGATATTGCAGTGTATGATCTTGAATTTGTTTTTTGGAATGTTCCTTAGCCAATTCAATCTGATTACGATAATGAATAATCAGATGGTAAACGGATTGGCCGTCAAACCTGTTATTATCAATATCGTCACGGGCAAAATAACTTGATAATTCTTTAATGGCACCTTTGGCCTGCTCTCGTTGAACGAGTGCTAATTCATCGGAAATATCGTGATGACTATGACGTTGAATTAACATTAACGAAATTTTGTTGCGCAGTCTCATAAATTGCTGTGATGTGCCATGACCCAATTTGATTTTTCGACCAATCGAATGAATCATCCGGTTCTCAAGCCGCTGCAGTCGGGCATTGGAAATCAGGAAGGTTTCCTTAGAAATCTCTTTGTCCTTATATATTCGTTGAATTGCCGCTCGCTCACCTCTTAATGCAACCCGTCTAAGTGCCAATTCATCGGAAATGATCGAGTCCATTTCCTGTTTGTTCTGTAATTTCAGTTCTAATCTACGAATCAGGAATTGATAATCCAAAATCAAGTCATAAGCTTCCTTTTGATTACTAGGACGTCGTTCTTCTTCAATTCGCTGAACAGCCAGCTTCATGATATAAACTCTCGCCTGATCCTCAGAAATATAATGTTCGTCAGGGTCGCTATCGGATTCCGTTAGCTCATCCGGATCATTAGCAGCGTTTGCTCGGGTTAATAGCGGCGCTTTATCTTCTGAAATCAACGGTAACATCACTGTTGCCACTACCAGACTGATAATGATGACCCCCGCTGCCACAAACAAAGCCAGTGAACGGGCCGGAAATCCATCCCCGTTTGCAACAACCATTGGGATCGATAAAACTCCGGCCATTGTTACAGCCCCCCGAACACCAGAAAGGCCTGCCAGTAAAGCTGCCTTAAAAGTTGGCATTTCTTTGGTTTTCACGAACTTCACTTTTCGAGATCGAATCGTACTTGCCAATTGATAAACATAAATCCACACGACTCTGATCACCAATAAAATCAGCCAGGCAACGAACGAAATCCCCACTGCGGCAAATGTATTGATCTTATCATTTTGAATCACATTGCTTGTCGCAATTGGCAGCTCAATCCCTAAAATCAAAAACACAATTCCATTTAAGGTATAGATAATAATGTCCCAAGTTCGTTCACTAACCAACTTGAGCTCTGGTTGACTTCGATCCGGGGCAGTCCCGTAAAAGTGAAAAACGATCCCTGCCGCAACCACAGCAATCACCCCGGAAGCATGTAAAAATTCCTCGGTTAATAAATAAACGACAAATGGCGTTGTCACTTGCAGGACAGTGCTAAAAATGACGTCATTGATTCCTTGGCGGTACAGCCAGTTTTCAATGAGTAAAATAATTGCAATAATGACAATTCCACTGACAAACCCCATGATACTTATGTAAACAAAGTCGATGGCAGCCGCCTTAAGGGAGAACACCCCAGTAACCGTTGCTTCAACGGCATATTTAAACGCAATCAGCCCACTGGCATCGTTGATCAAGCTTTCACCACTGACAATATGCAAAATGCCCTCAGGCAACTTTGCTCGCTTGGAAATGGACTGAACCGCAACTGGATCGGTTGGCGACAGAATGGCTGCAAGCGCGAAACTGACCGATAAAGGCATGGTTGGAATTAACACATGAAATAACAAGCCACCAACAATCGTTGTCAAAAAGACCAATGCAATTGCATTAGCCAAAATGGGCCCTCGCAGCTTCCACAGCTCTTGTTTGGGAAATCGCCGCCCATCATTGAACAGAAGTGGTGCAATGAATAGCAGAAGAAACCAATCTGTTTCAAGCGGAATAGAAATTTTCGTAAATATTGCAACCGCCAGACCAATCAGAACCTGAATCAGACTAACCGGCACAGCAGGAACAAAATGATCAACCACATTGGAAAAAATCACTAAGGCCATTAATAAGATAACAGCTTCGAGAATATGCACTAATTACCAACTCCTATTTCGTTGTGGGTTGTTCACCAATAATTCGGACTTCAGTTTCCAAATGAACCCCAAACTTCTCAAATACAGTTGCTTGAACATGCTTGATCACATTTAAATAATCAGTCGCGGTCGCATGATCCACGTTCACAATGAAGCCGGCATGCTTGGTGGAAACTTGGGCGCCACCAATTTGGAATCCCTGCAAGCCTGAATCATGAATCAACTTGCCAGCAAAGTAGCCCTTTGGTCGTTTAAACACGCTCCCACATGACGGTAGTTCTAGCGGCTGCTTGGATGCCCGTAATTGATTAAGTCGATCCATTTCCTTTTGAATTTTTTCGGCAATCCCGGCTCGAAGTGAAAATGTCGCTGACAGGACAATTTGATCGTTATCTTGAACACTGCAGTGTCTATAGCCAAAATCCAATTGCTTGTGAGTCAAGTGAAGGACTTGATTGTCAGGAGATAAAACTTCCGCACCAACCACGACATCATCAATATCACCACCATAAGCACCGGCGTTCATAAAAATCGCCCCGCCGACACTACCCGGAATTCCAGCAGCAAACTCAATGCCCGTTAAAGAATGATGTTGGGCCGCCTTGGTGACGTTAATTAACGAAGCCCCAGCATCGGCAACAATCATATTCTCATGACTGGTAATTTTATTAATTTCAGTTAAGATCATCGTCAAGCCCCGAATACCGCCATCTCGAACAATCAAGTTGCTGGCATTGCCGACAACCGTGACTGGGATTTGATTCTCATTGGCATATGCAAGCAAGGTTTGGCATTGAGCAACTGAGGTCGGTAATGCCAATGCATCAGCAGGACCGCCAGTGAGCGTGTGCGTAAAGTGGGACAATGGTTCATTTAATAAAACTTTGATATCTGGATGTTGTTGTTTTAAGTTTTCATAAATAGTCATCAATTTTTCCTCTGTTTCCAAAACGTATACATTAATTTTACCACGATTGAAGTTTTCAATGTTAGCCAAAGAACTTTCGCGATCGTTCGTTTGTATTTTTGAGAAGATATTTGTACAATAATACTATTAATGAGGTGAAAAAGATGAACTTTGTCGCAATGGACTTCGAAACCGCAAACGCCAAACGGGCAAGTGCCTGTTCTTTGGCGCTGGTCATTGTTAGAAACAATCAAATTGCTCATGAATTTTATTCGTTGATCAATCCAGAAACAGATTTTAGTTGGCGAAACATCAACGTTCATGGCATTCACGAGTCAGATGTCGCAATGTCGCCAACTTTCCCAGAACTTTGGGAACACATTGCACCATTATTTGAAGCGAACAAGTTGGTGGTTGCCCATAACGCATCGTTTGATAATAGTGTCTTAAAACGCACTCTGGAGCGTTATGAATTACAACCGCCTCACTATCTCACGTTGGATACATTGCGGACTTCTAAACAGTTTTATCCAAATTTTGTTAACCATAAGCTAAACACGTTGTGTGACAATCTCAATATTGACTTGCACCATCATCACAATGCGTTAGATGATAGTGTTGCTTGCGCTAATATTTTGTTAACTGAACAGCATCAGTTTGGGAGTAATGCTTTACGACAATTTGTCAAAGCGATTTAGTCCAAATAAAAAAGTGATTTCAGATGTATTCTGAGGTCACTTTATTTTTCTGGGATATTTAAAATCATTTTATAAGCTTCTTGATCATGTTTAGAGAAGGTACTTGCCCGCTTAAATCCCAACTTTTCATAAATATGAACTGCCGGTGCGTTGTTGGCAAATACCGTTAATTCCAAATGGGACAGCATACTGTAATCGACAGCCCACTCAATCGCAAGCTCAACTAAGTTAGTCCCGATCGTGTAACCCTGAAAGTGTTTCAAGACCGCAACGCCTAGTTCGCCACTATCCTGGTCAATTCCATCCACCGTGACAATACCAATCGGTTGGGTTCCATTTAAGGCAATTGCCATGAGATTCGTGTGCGACTGGTTGATTAACCGAATTTGGTCGGCTTCCATCTCCGCGGTGAGCTCGCTTAGGTCTGAGTCCACAAGAAATGTATCGGATTCCCGCTGCAGCCGAACTAGCAACGCCAAAATTGCTTGAGCATCTACTGGTTCAGCCAGCCTAAAATTCACCTCATCACTCATTAGACTCTCCTAACACCTCAGTGATCATTTTGCTAAACCGATCACCCTGGGCTTCAAACGTAAGGGTCCGAACATTATCACCCTGGGCATCATCCCGATGGAAAATGATCCGCAAATATTTTGATGGCAATTCATCAGCCACGAACTTGGACCATTCTACGACATTCACACCATCACCATTAAAGTATTCTTCAAGACCCAGATCATCCCCACCGCCTTCTTCTAAGCGATAGACATCCATATGGTACAGGGGAATACGACCGTCTTGATACTCCCGAATGATTGTAAATGTCGGACTCTTAATCGGACGCTTAATCCCAAGTCCTTTAGCCAATCCCTTGGTAAAGGTCGTTTTACCGGCTCCTAGATCACCATCAAGTAAAATCAAATCTTGAGGCTGGAGAAATTGCGCCAACTTTTCACCAATTTGCATCGTCTGCTCAGCTGAATTGACCGTTACTGTATTTTTCAACCAATCACCTCATCAAAAAGAAATCGCCTTACTGTAAAGCTTGAACAGCAGTAATAATCGCTACTTTATAAACCTCATCTTCGCTACTACCACGAGATAGATCCGAAACCGGCTTATTCAGGCCTTGAAGCAAAGGTCCCATCGCTTCAAACCCGCCAAGTCGTTCCGCAATCTTATAACTGATATTGCCAGAATTCAGGTCTGGGAAGATGAAGACGTTAGCATGGCCAGCAACTTTAGAATCTGGTGCTTTTTTGGCAGCAACCGATGGCACAAATGCGGCATCAAATTGAAATTCACCATCAATTGGGACGTTAGGCGCTTTTTCTTGGGCCATCTGAGTGGCTTGCTGAACTTTTTCAACCATCTCGCCCTTAGCGGATCCCTTGGTTGAGAAGCTTAACATGGCAACTTTGGGATCGATATCAAACGCTTTGGCAAAATCTGCACTGACAACTGCAATTTCTGCAAGTTGTTCCGCATTCGGATTAATGTTAATACCCGAATCAGCGAACAAGAAGCGTTGATCCCCTTTTTGTAAGAGGAACGAACCACTGATTAAGCTGACACCGGGCTTTGTTTTGATGATTTGTAAAGCTGGGCGAACCGTGTCACTGGTTGCATGGATGGCACCAGATACCATTCCGTCTACCTTATTCATGTAAACTAAAGTTGTCCCAAAATAGTTTGGATCCTTTAGCCAATCATGTGCCTTGGCATCATCAGTCTTACCCTTTCGGCGATCAACAATTGCAGCGGCCATTTCATCAATCTGTACTTGAGGCAAATTCTGATAATCGATAATTTCAACATCACCCAAATCAATTGCTGAATCTGCAGCCAATTTGTGAACTTCATCTGGATTGCCAAGTACAATTGGTTTGAGTACTTTTTCCTCGGAAAGGCGACTGACTGCCCCAAGAATTCTGGCATCGTTGCCCTCTGGAAACACAATGCTAATATTTTTCCGGTTGATCTTCTGTTTAAGACTTTCAAATAATTCCACGATTATATCCTCCAATTAATGAGTGATTTTGATTTAAGATGATTGACTCACTTTTTCTGGTAATTGCCAGTCAATTGGCTCTTCTCCCATAGCGACTAGCGCCTCGTTGGTCTTTGAAAATGGTTTGGATCCGAAAAATCCGCGATTTGCCGAAAGTGGACTTGGATGGGCCGACTGAATCACGATATTTGTGTCGGTATCAATCAACGCAATCTTATCTCTGGCTGCCCGCCCCCATAAAATAAAGACGACCGGTTTTTCTCTGGCAGATAATTTTTTTATGGCTGCATCAGTGAGCTGCTCCCAACCTTTGCCCTTATGCGAGAATGCTTGGCCGTTTCGGACAGTCAAAACTGAGTTGAGTAACAAAACCCCTTGCTTAGCCCAACTCACCAGGGAGCCATGCTGAACAGGTTTGATGCCCAAGTCGGACTGTAATTCTTTGTAAATATTTTGAAGTGAAGGGGGAATTCTGACACCCGGCATTACAGAAAAGCTGAGCCCTTGAGCCTGATGAGGTTCGTGATATGGGTCCTGCCCCAAAATCACCACTTTCACTTTGTTAAATGGCGTGAGCTTAAATGCTTCAAAAATATTATCCATATCTGGATGAATATACTGGGTTTGGTACTCTGAAATTAAAAATTTTCTTAATTGCTGGTAGTACGTTTTCTCAAATTCTGGTTCCAAAACATCCCACCAGTCATTGTCAATAAACTGTTTCATTTGCAACACCTCACAATCGATTTTACCATATTCATTTTTAAATAACGAGAGTGAGACAGGAGGTTTGAGGATTAGAGTGTCAGTAAAGAACCAACTATTAGATTTGTGACCGGTGATCGGAATCAGCGTTTTGCTAAAAGTTGAGTTGATACCACCAGCTACTGGCACAAAAATACTTTTCTCTCCAACGCATGTGTTAAAATGATAATATTAAACGAAAAGGAAATGCGTCTATGAGCCGAATAATTCAACTAAATTTATCCGAATTGGACCATACCAGATCCAGTCGGGTAATCGATGAATATAAAGACACAAAATATCTCATTGTCGGGAAATGGGGCTTAGTTTCTGACACTTTTTCTGTTTACTCGATAACGGGTGACATCCTAGCAAAAGTACGCCAACAATCGATGGGGAGGACGCCGAAATTTGACATTTTCTTTCTCCACCAGTTTGTTGGCAGTTCCGTCATCAACATTTCGATGCATTACACAACTATTTTTATCAATGGCCTCAATTGGCTGGTTATTGGCAATCAAGAGAAACAAAGTTATACCATTTGGCATCGACGGGAAAAGATTGCCACAATCAAATCATATGGCCAGTCTGATCAAATTATCCGACTGATTAAGGTAGATACGTTTAAACATGAACCGCTGGTTGTAGCGATCGCTGCCATTTTAAACCATCCCTCATTGGTCCACACATCAAGAATCAAACTACGGGATCTGGGGACATTGGCTGCCAAACCCAATCCAAATTGGGAAAACTCTCAGCCGTTCCATTTTAAATGTCAAACAATCCTGAAATCTAAAAGAAAACAGGAATGAACAAAAAGAGCCGCACTCAAAATTAGAATGTGACTCTTTTTTAGTTTAACGGCCAAAATACAATTACCTTTGAGAAGGCATTTTTTGGCAATTATTTTAATAGTGCTTCATAACTCGTTCAATCTGGCGCTTTTGGTCTCGGCGCTTAATTGTTTCTCGCTTGTCAAACTCACGTTTACCTTTTGCGACACCAATCAGCACCTTGGCAAAACCTTTTTTAAGGTAAACCTTCAGTGGCACAATGGTTACCCCTTTGTCTTGGGTCGCTTGCGCCAATTTATTGATTTGCTTTTTATGAAGTAATAATTTTCGATTTCGAAGCGGATCATGATTGAACTGATTTCCCTGCGCATACTCACTAATATGCACATTCATCATCCACGCTTCATTGTTTCTAATTTGAACAAAGCCATCTTTTAAGTTGATTCGGCGTTCCCGGATCGATTTAATTTCTGTTCCGGTTAAAACAACACCTGCCTCGTATGTTTCGAGGATCGAATAATCATGACGGGCTTTTTTGTTTTGTGCCATTAGATTATCGTTATTTTGTTTTGGCTTTTTCTTGACCATGCAACCACCTTACTTTAATAATTATCGTTTGTTGCGATTATGGTTACTGCCACCACCGTGATTATTGCCACGGGAATTTCGATTATTGCCATGGCGATTATTGGCGTTACCATGGTTATTGTTTGAATGGAAATTCGAATGCCCATGATTATTATTGCCGCCACGGCGATTACTGTCATGCGAATATGATCGTTTAGGTAACATATTGCTTTGGGGGGTCTTTTCAGGGTCAACCACGTCAAAGTCCACAGCACTCTGCTTAACATCGACATTGACAACTTTTACTCGAATTGGTTGACCCATCTTGTAAGTCCGCCGTGTGTTTCGACCAACTAAAGCCATAAACTGTTCAACATATTGATAGTAGTCATCATTCATTCGACTAATATGAACGAGTCCTTCAACTGTGTTTGGTAACTCCACAAACAGGCCAAACTTCATGACTGAGCTGACCACCCCATCAAATTCTTCACCAATGTGGTCGTTCATATATTCAGCTTTCTTCATCGAATCGGTATCCCGCTCTGCATCCACAGCCCGGCGCTCATATTCAGAAGTCGTCGTGGCAATTTCGTCCAGCACATTACCATACTTCTTCTTAGTCTCATTGTTAATGCCGTTGTCTTCATAGTAATGGATCAACCGATGAACCATCGTGTCAGGATAACGTCTAATTGGCGACGTAAAGTGGGTATAGTATGGAGCGGCTAACCCGAAGTGCCCAAGCGATTGATCAGCGTAACGGGCTTGCTTCAAGCTCCGTAATAACATAACCGAAACCATCATCTCTTCTGGTTTACCGGCAACTTTCTTTAAAACATTTTGGAGAGTCTTCGGCGTAACGTGCTCTGGATCACCCTTGACGTTAATACCAAAGGCCGTTAACGTCTGGAAGAAAGTTCGAATTCGATCTGCGTCGGGTGTTTCATGGACCCGGTAAATGAATGGGACGTGTTTGTCAGAATAATGCTTGGCAACTGTTTCATTGGCAGCTAACATGAATGATTCAATCATTCGTTCAGCCAATCCCCGAATTCGCAGCTTAATGTCGATTGGGTGACCTTTTTCATCAACAATGATTTCTGCTTCATTATCATCGAAGTCAATTGCTCCACGCGCCTTACGATGCTTATAAAGAATCTTATGAAGCTGACCCATCACTTCAAACATTGGCACGAGCTTCTTGTAATGTTCCATGGTCTTTTCATCATGGGATTCTAAGATCTTGTTGACGGCCGTGTAGGTCATTCGAGCAGTTGAGCGCATCAAACTTGGGTGAATTCGGTGATTGATCACGTTTCCTGATTGATCAATCTCCATCTCACAACTCATACATAACCGCAGTTCGCCCTCATTAAGAGAACAAATTCCGTTAGAAAGTCGCCGCGGTAGCATTGGGATAACCCGATCAGTCAAATAGACTGATGTCCCACGTCTGAAAGCTTCCTTATCAAGCAAACTATCGGGCTTCACATAGTGGCTCACATCCGCAATGTGAACGCCCAGATGGAAGTTGCCGTTTGGTAATTTCCAAGCGGTCACCGCATCATCCAAATCCTTAGATGATTCGCCATCGATGGTGACCAAATCTTGATCGGTAATATCTTCTCGGCCAACTTTTTCTGCTTCGGTCACATGATCGGGAATTGCATCGGCAGCCTGAAGAACGTCCTCATGAAACTCGGCAGGAATGTCATGGGCATACACAATCTGTAAAATATCAATTCCAGGATCATCAACTGAACCAATTACTTCGTCAGCAATTCCGACCATGTAGTCGGGATGCTTTGCATTGGGATATTCCACGATCTGTGCAGTGATTACTTCACCTGGTGTTGGTTTGAGGCCAACATCATTAATATAAAATTTATATTTAGCAATTTTCTTATCGTTTAACGTCAATTGGCCAAAGTAGCCCTTGTCATCGTCCGTTTTGCTAAATGGGCCAACAACCCGTGTATATTTTCGATCGGTAATTGCGGTTACTTTACCTTCCGGGCCACGATCGGAACCTGGTTGAGCGGGACGAACAATTGTCATGTCAACCGTATCGCCATTCAAGGCATTCATGGTGTTATCCGGTGCAATATAAGCGTCAGGGGCTTCATCGTCATAAGCGACAAACCCAAAACCTTTATCGTTAGCATGGAAAATACCACTCAATTTTTGTTTATCAGGATTGAGTTTAAATTTACCTTCATCAGTCACAACGGCGATATTTTCACGTTCCAGTGCAGCCAACTCCTGAACAATCAGTTTAAACGCAGCTGAACCATGTGACCGAATAACGTCAGCAATCTTTTCAACAGTAAAAACGTTGTCCGGATATGTCCGCAAAACATTTTCTATTTCATTTTTCAAATCATTATCTTGCAATCTATATTCCTCTTATTATTCATAAAGTTTAGTTAAAAATTGGCTTAAATCGCTTTCAAGCTGTTTATGAGCCTTATTAACGGTAATCATATGAGTTGCCTCAGGATATTCGTGGTAACTCACTTGGGCATTCACAAGGCTGTCCCGCAGCAAAGATGCGCTATCTGGATTAACAATTTCGTCTGCTAACCCTTGGCCAATAAAGTAAGGCTGATGGATTTCAGGCAAATGATCAGCTACTGTTGCAGTAAAATCAGCAATCCGCGTCAACATGTCATCAACATGATTCTCCAGCCATTCCAGCTTTGAATTCATTTTGGCCTCACTAATATGATACCTGATATAGTTGGCTTTTGCCATCTGCATAAACGTATCATGAACACTAAATTGCCGTTTGCGAAGAATCGGCGACCCAAATGAACCCCCACCGGTAAGATATGGATCCATCTCAAGTGCTTTGGCAGCGAATGTTCCACCAAGTGAGACCCCAAAAAGGCTAATGTGTTGATATCCTTTGCCCTTTAGAAATGCAACTGCCGCTTGCGTATCCGCCCACCATTTTTCGGGAGACCCTTGCTGGAGAATATCCATAAAATCCTGTGTCATGTGCCCAGTGAACAACGGGGCATAAACCGTGTAATTTTCACGCTCCAGGTACCTGGCAAGCAATCGAACATCAACCGGCCCGCTGGCAAACGCATGAAGCAAAATTACTGCATCAGGTCCATGCTCAAAGTAAAAAGATTTAATTGGTGTTTGCTGCATCACAGTCATCCCTTTAATCTCACATTATCAATTATAATAAAAATCCTCCTGCATTTAAACAGGAGGATTGAATACTAATGCGATGATATCCAAACTAACGCCAAAGCTAAGACAAAGAAGATCACGCCTAAAACAACAGTTGTTTTTTGCATAAATGCTTCGAAACCACGTGGCTTCTGCTTGGCAAACAGGTCATCGGCTCCGCCAGTTAAGGCAGACATAGCATCGTTAGTTTTTGATGGTTGCATTAAAACTGCGATTGTGATTAACACACAATCAATCAGTAACAATGTTAACAAGAAATTGTACACTTTACAGCCTCCTACCGTTAAATCGGCTTAACACTACTCATACTAAGTTAACACATTATTTAAAAATGCGCTACCTTTTAATGCTAAGTTTCTGTTGCGAGAGTAACTAATTGATGAGTTGCCATAACTTGATTGTGAGTGGAGACATTAATATATAAAGTATCCCCCCAGCGAATTAACGTATTTCCAGATGGTACAATTTCCAATCCGTTTCGTTGAATTTTAGTTAGCAGAGCGCCACGAGGCCATTTAATCTGGCCGACAGTCCGGCCATCCATTAGTGACCCGGCATACACCGGTTGAATAATTTGAGCAGTTTTTCCAAGGTTCAACTGTTCTTTGGTTTTTAACAATTGCCGTAACATTGAGTAATAAACTGGTTTGCCATCAAGAAAGTCAATCACAGCATAGGCCACTAATGACGCCACGGCAAGCCCTAGCAAATGTGACAACGTGCCAACCATCTCTGTTATCAGAAGGATTGCCGTGAATGGTGCCTTACTAATTGCCGCAAAGTAGCCCGCCATCCCCATAATGATGAAGGTTGAAAAATATAGCGGATCCAGCAGATGTAAGCCAACTAATACGTTGCCAACAATGGCGCCAATTAAGCCGCCCAAACATAGAATGGGCAAGAAAATTCCGCCGGGAAGCCCACTCCCATAAGAAATCATTGAAAACACAAAACGAAGGACGAAAAAAAGAACCAATAGTAACGTCGAATAACCGGCAGCGTTGAGGTGCAAAATAATGTCACTGCCACCACCTAAGAGACGGGGGTAAGCCATTCCCATTGGGATAACCAAAATTAAAGGAATAATCCCGTTGAAGTACCAAGGCAGATGCGTGTGAGCGTACCACTTACCGATCCTCAAGATAATAAATTGATATAATCGACCGAGACCGCCTAGAATAACCCCTAACGCAAGTACCCAAACAAAATATTTCAATGGTAACGGCGTACTACGCATGTATAAAACTGGTTTGAGACCAAAAACGTAGGCGGCAACCATATCAGAAGTAATAGCGGAAGTTAAAGAAACAATCCAAATATTGGTTGAAAAATTGTGATAAATTTCTTCGAGGACAAACAATGTACTCGCAATTGGTGCATTAAACGCCGCACTCAATCCAGCGGCGGCACCACTTGAAATAAGCACCTGACGATCAAATCCCACCTGTTTAAACAGTCTGGCGACCCCCTGACCAAGGGTTGATCCCAATTGAATGGACGGACCTTCACGGCCAAGATAAAGACCACTACCGATGGCTAAGATCCCGCCGACAAATTTACGCCAGAGAATCGACCACCAATTATAGTCGATTTCTCCAAGCAACTGACCTTCAACTTGAGGAATCCCAGAACCCTTGATATCTGGCTGTTGTTTTAAAAAAATACCAGCAACGAGGCTAATGATTAAATTAATTGCTAAACAGGCCAGTAGCAAGTCAAGATGATGCAAAGAATTTGTATATAAATATCTCATAAAAACGAGGAGATGCTGAATGGACCAGCGGAACACCGAGACAATCGACCCGGCTAGTATCCCAATAATTATGCCGTTCCCAATTGCTTTTATTTGTGATAATTTATAACTTCCGTGAATTTGCACTGTCCTCATCCTTTAGTTAATGTCTGCTACTAATCATATCATAATTGGCGGGCACGTTTAAGAATCTTTTGGCCGGCTAACCCAATCAATAACAACCACCCAATAATTGCACTCTTGCCGACCGTTGCTTCGCCAGTTTGGGGAAGCTTGGATTGACCCTCTTTGTCGGCAAGGCTATGTGTTTTGGTATCACTATCTTGAGAGGCTTGGCTTGAATCAAACTTTTTTGCTGAATCGGGTTCTTCCGAATCTTTTTTTGCCGTAGTTACGACCGAGTTATCAGAATGGGCACCATCAGACCGATCTTTCTGGTAATGGAATTGAATGACTTCTGGAAGTAAATTATCTACCTTAATCGTTTTCTCTTGATCTAAGGCGCCATAACCATCAATGGTAGTTGGTGAGACCGTCAAATCAGTTGCAAAATCCACCGTAATTGCTCTGCTGGAAATTTTTTTGCCGTTCTCATCAATATTAACAACCTTAAATGTAACCTTTTTCGGAAGATAATGCAGCGTGAAAGTGTTAGTCCTTTCGTCGTAGTTAGTGTGTTGCCAGTTGTAACCATAAAATTCGATATTGTCATTTAACATGTTTTGCAACTCATTGTTAGAAACGGTCGCTGTTTTATTAAATAGTTGATGCGAATGATTGTCGATGCCGATAAGATGAATGGTTTGGGTCCGAGCTGTAATCGACGATTCTTTCTTGGCTGGCTTAGCAGTTAACGGACCATTTTGTTTATTATTCAAATCAGCAGTTGCCTTCCCATCATCCTTCTTGGATTAGCTATCTTTTGAAGTTGTTACTTGAGCGGCACTGGGATTTGGAACCGATTGGTTTGAGTTATCGCTTTTTAGGTTATCCTTAATATTTGCTTGGGATTCCCCAGGCTTGCTCTGGCTGGTACCTTCAGTGGAAGTTGAATTTCGCTTCTCATTATCAGTTGCTGGCGTCCCAGGTACTGATTTTTCTATTTGATTTGTTTTTGCATACACTTCTTCCTTTTTCTTTGAAGAATCACCAAAATTCTTAGTGCCTTCCTCTCTTGTCAATTGTCTGGCGTGTTTGCCGCGGATTCTTTATCAGCACCCACTGCCTTCTTCCCCTGATCGACCAGCCCCACATCGGTTGTTGACAAACTCCCGACCCGTTTTATCTCAACCATTTTTGATTCAACAGTAGTAGTATTTACGGCGTCAGTCGCAACTTTACTATTCGATGGCTCAGAGACCTTAGAAGGTGTATTTACTTCTGTCTTGACTTCATTACCAACCACTACTGATTGAGGGGCTTTGGCATACTTTAAAAATACTATTTTGCCATATTCCCCAATTTTACCTCGAAGTCTATCACGAACCTTCAGCTCGAAACCAGGAATAGCTACATCTGTGAGTTCGCCAATATTGAAAAATCCACTTACTGTTCCGGCATTGAGATGAAGTTCGTCTTTGAGTTTCCTATCATTAACATCCTCAAATCGCACAGTTACTTTTGCGGGCTCTCCAAAATAGTTAACATTTAATTCGTCAAATTCAGCACACTTAATATCGACTGGTCCTGGTTGAACTGTGTAGCCTCGAATCACGTCTGGCAGGTATCGAGTCCCTTTATTCAGATCCCAGTCAATCACTGGTAGCGATTTGATTTCAACTGAATCAGTACCATCCGCATTTTTTGAATTAAGGATTTGATTCACTTTGAGATGAACAATCCCATTTGTGGGACAACTTGCTTCCGTTGCGGTCACCGCTTTAGCAACCACCTCTTGCTGCGCCAGAGACACCGCCATTCCAAACGTTACACACGATAATAATAACCATTTTTTCAAAATAAAAAACCTCCATTTTCTGTATTCATAATTTAAATACGAAAAATGGGGGCTGTTTTATTTAAAAAAGAAACCAAAACTAGCATTAGCTTGGACTTCTTTTTAAGAGATTAAATTACTTGTTTAAAATATCTTCACGAGCTTGTTCTGACAAGTTGTAGAATGAGTGAATTCCCTTGTAGTCAGCAACATCGCCAAGTTGATCTTCAATTCTCATCAATTGATTGTACTTAGCAATCCGTTCGCCACGGCTCATTGAACCAGTCTTGATTTGGCCTGCATTCAGGGCAACAACCAGGTCAGCAATCGTCGTATCTTCAGTTTCACCTGAACGATGTGAAATGATAGCAGTATAACCTGCTTCTTTAGCCATTTCAACAGCCTCAACAGTTTCTGTCAAAGTACCGATTTGGTTAAGCTTGATTAAGATCGCATTGGCAACGCCCATCTTGATTCCCTTCTTGAGGTAATCAGTGTTCGTAACGAACAAATCATCACCAACAATTTGAACCTTCTTGCCAAGGCGCTTAGTAGCCATTTGCCAATCTTCCCATTCGTTTTCGTCGAGTGGGTCTTCGATTGAAATAACTGGGTATTTGTCAACAATGCCTTCAAGCAAAGTCACAAATTCGTCAGCAGTATATGACTTGCCGTCACCCTTTAAGTCATACTTCTTAGTTTCGGTATTGTAAAATTCTGATGCGGCACAATCAAAGGCAATTGCAATATCCTTACCTGGTTTGTAACCGGCACGTTGAATAGCTTCAACCAAGATTTCAAATGGTTCCTCATTGTTCTTAAGGTCAGGGGCAAAACCACCTTCATCACCAACGGCAGTTGAGTAACCGCGTTCGTTCAACAAGTTCTTCAAGTTGTGGAATGTTTCTGAACTCCAACGAACGGCTTCCTTAATGCTAGGAGCACCAACAGGCATGATCATAAACTCTTGGAAATCAACCTTGTTGTTCGCATGCTTACCACCATTAATAACGTTTAACATTGGTGTTGGCAATAAATGAGCGTTAAAGCCACCTAAGTAGTTATACAAAGGAACTTCCAACTCATCTGCAGCAGCGCGGGCAGCAGCTAATGAAACACCCAAAATAGCGTTAGCACCAAGTTTACCCTTGTTAGGAGTACCGTCTAATTCGATCATAGCCTTATCAATGGCCAATTGATCAGTAACATCGTAGCCAACAATTTCTTTAGCAATGATGTTATTTACGTTATCAACAGCTTTTGTAACGCCTTTACCCATGAAACGGTCCTTGTCTCCATCACGAAGTTCAACGGCTTCATGTTCACCAGTTGAAGCACCTGAAGGAACGATTCCACGGCCCATTGCACCTGCTTCAGTATATAATTCAACTTCAACAGTTGGGTTACCACGAGAGTCTAAAACCTCACGAGCATAAATATCAGAAATAATTGACATATTTTTTTCTCTCCTTAGCGAAAGTTGTGACCTTCTGTACAAGGTTCACTTCAATTCTATTAGTTTAAAGCCCAAGTTTCAACAAAAATTACGACATTCGTGACTATTTTTGTAAAAAGTTTGCAAGTTTCAAAAATGAGTCTGGTTTGAGGCTGGCACCACCGGCAAGGACGCCATCAATATCTCGCTGAGCCAGAATCTCATCGGCGTTTTCATCGTTCACACTACCACCATATAAGACGCGGACTTGATTGGCAATTTCGTCTGAATACAAGTCGGCAATCGTTTGCCGGATTAAGTAACAACCCTCTTCAGCCTCGCTAGTTGAAGCGGTTTTGCCACTGCCAATTGCCCAACTTGGTTCGTAAGCAATAATCATGGTTTGAGCCTGTTCTGCTGTGATCGCCTTCAGTGCATTGGTCACTTGGCTGACAACCCAAGAAATCCGATTGGTCGATTCCCGCCGACTCATCGTTTCATCACAACAAACGATCGGTGTCAATTCATTACGAAACGCAGCGTGCACCTTTTTGTTAATGATGTCATCCGTTTCGTTGAAATACTTGCGCCGTTCCGAATGACCGATAATCACATGGGAAACGCCCATTTCGTGGAGGGCTTTGGGACTGGTTTCACCGGTATAGGCCCCTTCATCTTCATAAAAACAGTTTTCCGCGGCAACGATTAGAGCTGACCCCTTACTCTCTTTGAGCATGCTTTCCAAAAATAATGGCGAAGCAGCAATGCACGTTTCAGTTACTTTGTGATCAGGAAGTTTGCCCTTGATATCCTGTAGAAATTGAACGGCCTCATCCACCGATAAGTTCATTTTCCAGTTACCGGCAATAAACGGAATTCTCATAAACAATCATCCTTTACATTTTCGTCTTAATGCCATTGTAACCAAATCTAATTTCAAAAGCCACATTTTTACTAGACCAATCAAAAAAAGAACCCACAAAAAGCAGGTCCCTACAATCTTACTTGTTATCGATAGCAGCAATACCAGGAAGGGTTTTACCTTCAAGATATTGAAGTGAAGCACCACCACCGGTTGAAATGTGGGTCAATTTCTCAGCAACGCCTAATTGCTTAACAGCAGCAGTTGAGTCACCACCACCAACAATTGTAGTTGCATCTGATAATGTTCCAAGGAATTTACCAACATTCAAAGTGCCTTGGGCATAGTTAGGCATTTCAAAGACACCCATAGGGCCGTTCCAAACAACCGTCTTGGCATCCTTTAAGACATTTTCAAATTCTTCAACAGACTTGGGACCAATATCCAAAGCCATCCAGCCGTCATCAATGTCACCTTCAACGACCTTGTGTTCAGCATCATTGCTATAACTCTTGGCTACAATGTTGTCTGAAGGCAAAACGATCTTGTCGCCACCCTTTTCAAGGATGCTCTTAGCAACATCGATTTTATCTTTTTCAACAAGTGAATCACCAATTTTGATTCCTTTGGCTGCGTAGAATGTATAAGTCATTCCACCACCAATGATGATCTTGTCGGCCTTTTCAAGTAAGTTATCAATCACACCAATCTTGTCAGAAACCTTGGCACCACCTAAGATGGCAACGAATGGCCGCTTAGGATTGTTAACGGCTTCACCCAAGAATTGGATTTCTTTTTCCATTAAGAATCCAGCAGCAACTGGCTTACCTGATTTGTGCATGGCTTCAGCAATTCCAGCGTTTGAAGCATGTGAACGATGAGCAGTTCCAAAAGCATCATTAATGAATTCGTCAGCCAATGAAGCCCAGTACTCACCTAATTTAGGATCGTTGCCAGATTCACGCTTAACGTATTCGCCGTTAACGACGTCTTCATAACGGGTATTTTCAAACAACAAGACACTGCCATTGTCCATCTTGGCAATCGCATCTTCCAATTGTTTGCCTTCAGTAACTGGCACGAAAATAACTGGCTTGTTGAGCAAGTTCGAAAGCCGTTCTGCTACGGGACGTAATGACAGTCCTGGCTTATCGTCTTCTTTTTTAATTCGACCTAAATGTGAGCAAAGAATTGCTTTGCCTTTATGGTCTAAAACATACTTGATTGTTGGTAATGCAGCTTGGATCCGGTTATCGTCGCCAATAACGCCATCTTTGATCGGAACGTTAAAGTCAACCCGCATCAAGACTTTCTTTCCTTCAAGATCCAAATCAGAAACTGTTAATTTTGCCAATTTAGAAACCTCCCACACAAATATATTGTGATTTTAAATGCATACTTAGATAACAAAAGACGGAGAAGAGCCCCTCCTCCGCCGATTGCGATAATTAATTATTAAAGTGAAGCGAACTTCAACAAGGTACGAACCATGTTGCAAGTGAAGCCCCATTCATTATCATACCATGCAACGGTCTTAACAAGTTGGTTATCACCAGCAGTTGTTACTTCAGTTTGAGTTGGGTCAAATACTGAACCATGATCGTCATCAATAATATCTGATGAAACAATTTCATCTGCATTGTAACCAAATGCAGGGTTATCAGTTGTGTGCTTCTTCATTGCTTCGTTAACTTCGTCAGCAGTAACTTTCTTATCAAGTACAGTTACTAATTCAGTCAATGAACCATCGATAACGGCAACCCGTTGTGCATGTCCCATAACTTTACCGTCAAGATCTGGAATAACCAAACCGATGGCTTTAGCAGCACCTGATGAATGAGGAATCGTGTTAGCACTAGCAGTACGGTTGTTACGACGCTTCTTAGTCTTAGGGCCATCAAGAATTTGTTGTGATGCAGTAAATGCATGAACAGTCGTCATAGTTCCGACCTTAACGCCAAATTCCTTGTTCATGAAGTAAAGCATAGGTGCTAAACAGTTAGTGGTACATGAACCAGCAGAAACGATCACATCGTTTGCGTTAAGAACATCCAAGTTAACACCTGGAACAACCGTCTTGATAGGACCAGCTGGTGCTGAGATCAAGACACGCTTTGCGCCAGCCTTGATATGAGCTTGTGATTTTTCTTCTGAGGTGTAAAAACCAGTACATTCAAGAACATAGTCAACGCCATCGTTAGGAACCCACTTAAGGTTAGAAGCATCTTTTTCAGCGTAAACAGGGATTTCCTTGCCATCGACAACGATACCCTTATCAGTAGCTGAAACCTCACCAGGGAAACGACCATGGGTTGTATCATACTTCAATAAGTAAGCTAACATTGAAGGAGTAGTTAAATCATTGATAGCAACAACTTCAATTTCGCTGCTGTGTAATTCATGAATCCGTTTGAATGCCAAACGACCAATTCGGCCAAAACCATTAATACCAATCTTTACAGTCATACTAAGTTTTCCTCCTTTAGGAAATCAAGAAAATATTGTTAGATAGTACAAGGTTAATCGTACCACTAAATGAAAACAGAGTCAGCACCTCTTGTGAAGTAGAATTCAAAGAGATGCATCGAGTAACCAGAATTTATTACCCAGATTTGAGTATAGCAGACCACGTAATAAATGCAATGGATTCAAATTTAGTAAACGTTTTCACGAAGAATTTTTTTATAATTCTTGAAATGTAACTCAATTTCTAGTATATTGTTATAGTAAGTTGCGCTCGTAGTGTAATGGATCGCACGTAAGATTCCGGTTCTTGAAATGAGGGTTCGATTCCCCCCGAGCGCACTAGAGGTTATCATTTAATTTAACTCAAAAGCACCATTTTGAAGGTCGAAACTACCTCCAAAATGGTGCTTTTGTTTTGGGATCATTCATTTTCGGCTTGACGGCGAACCCGATTCAACAGCAACAATGCTATCAAGCAACAACGGTGAATATGCCCCCCCACTCAATTCAAGCCAGTTTAAACCCAAATGGGTCGCGACCCCACCACCGACTGCAGAACCAACCGCAATACCAACATTATTAAAAATTGAAATCAAAGAGGATGCAAGAACCATCGATTGAGGATAACCCTGCTCAGCAACAGCCGCCAGGTAAAACATCTGCATCAGCGAGTTGAGTAAATACATCGTCATTCCAAGGGAAAAGAGGCAGACCAAAAAAAGATCGGGTGGCTGGTCCCGATCTAAAAGTTGTATAGCTATTGTTTTCAATGATAGTCTAATTATCTACATCACGAAAATCATCGCTTTTCCATATAGAGGATTGGAAAATGATTACCCTGTTCGTCTAATTCGGTCCGTTTGTATACTTTAAAGCCCATATGCCTGTAAAATCCCTTGGCAAGTGGGTTTTGTTCGTTTACACCCAGTTTATTGACTGAATACTTTTTAATGCCATACTCTAATAATTGCTTGCCTAATCCTTTGCCCCTGTACTCATCCGATACAAACAGCATTTCAAGCATTTGCGCATTAAGTCCCATAAAACCAATGGGGCGATTACTTTCATTAGTCATCAATATGAGGTGTTGAACATTACTAATTGCTTCTGGAATGTCCGTCTTAATCGTTTGAATTTCGTCATCCGTTAAAAATAAGTGCGTCGCCTTGACGGAACTCTCCCAAACCGCCAATAAGCTTTTGATCAGTTCAGGACTGACTTCAGTTACCTCTTGTATTTTCATGCTATGCTCGCTTTCCTATAAAAGATTCTCAGTCGTCAACATCGTGGAAATCAACGCCCTGTTTTTCATAGTAAGCCAGAATTTCCCGACGCCGGCTTTCAAATTGTGGTGGCAATCCCAAGCCATGTCCTAACGTCAACAATGGTTCATCCAGTGAAAATCCAGGCGAAGTTGTCGCAATTTCAATCCGGTTATCGCCAGGATCTCGAACATAGATACTCTTAAACCAACCGCGATCTGCGTATTCTTCTGTGTTGAGATGAAGCTGCTGGGCACGTTCCCAATAATTGTTCAATTTTGCCAATGTAGGTGCAGCCAAGGCAAAATGGTCGATGCTCCCCCTACCAAACCGCGTCCGATCGTCTGGTCGTTGGGACTTTAGAAGATCAATTGTTTGACCATCTTCCAGCTTCACGGAATCTGATTCTATCGGTAAGCCTAACCACTCGTGGAAAAACGCTGCGGTAGCCTGTGGATCCGGTAGGTGAAGCGCTGTTCCCAGTAATCTGGTGATTTGGTCTTCTGCTGGAACCTCACTGTTTGGAATAATTCGCATGTCAGTTAACCGCTCTGATGTCAAAATTAATTTCAGTTCAACCCCATCTGGGTCAAGTAATTTAAGCCCATTATCAATTTCAGTCGTTTGATATCCTAACCGATCAAGCCGCTGCTGCCAAAACGCCAAGCTGCCAGTTGGAATTGCTAATTTGATACTATTAAAAAAGTGTTTGGCATCCGTTCGTCGACCCAACAGCGGAAGCACAAAGAACGTGACGACTGTCCCCGGCGTGCCAAGGTAATCACCATAGAACAAGTGGCGAATCTTGATGTTCTCCTGGTTAACCGTATTCTTAATGAGTCGCATCCCCAATACTTTCGTGTAAAAATGGACGTTTTGATCGGCATCTTTCGTTAAGAGTGAGATATGGTGCGTTTTCATTTTGAAGCCTCCTCGCTTAATCCTTTGACAAAAGTATAGCACCATTGAATTCGGTTTCATCAGGATAACACCTGACCGCTATCAGGATTACAAAACATTTATCAGATTAAATTGATCAAAACATTTGACCTTTTTTGACCAATACACTAAACTATTATCATGAACTTGGCGCAGGCCATCTTTCATAAAACCTATCAAGGAGGCATTCTCAATGAATTTAGTGCCAACTGTTATTGAGCAATCCGCTAATGGCGAAAGAGCTTATGACATTTATTCACGTCTGTTAAAAGACCGCATCATCATGTTATCAGGCCCAATCGAAGATGACATGGCGAACGCGATTATTGCTCAATTGTTATTCTTGGATGCTCAAGACTCTGAAAAAGATATTTACCTTTACATCAACTCACCAGGTGGTGTGATCACCTCAGGCATGGCAATTTACGATACCATGAACTTCGTGAAAGCCGATGTTCAGACAATCGTAATGGGTATGGCTGCTTCAATGGCTTCTGTTCTTGCATCTTCCGGTGCCAAGGGCAAGCGATTTGCTTTGCCACATGCTCAAGTCCTAATTCACCAACCATCCGGTGGTGCTCAAGGTCAACAAACTGAAATCGAAATTGCTGCTGAAGAAATTCTCAAGGCTCGTAAGATGATTAATAATCTCTTAGCTGAGAATTCCGGTCAACCAATCGAGAAGATCAACAAGGATACTGAACGGGATAACTACTTAACCGCTCAAGAAGCTGTTGATTATGGCTTGTTGGATGGCATCATGACCAACAGTTCTGAAAAACAATAATTCACTAATTGACCGATCGTCAATGAAGAGTGATTTAAGGAAGACCGTCAACAAGTCCAAAGCTTGTGGCGGTCTTTTTTCTATATCCTGTTCAATTGCTAATCACCGTAGAACAGACTAAAATGAATGTGAAAGTTAGTTCAATCATTAACTTGTTTGTTATATTCAATGAAATCGGTATGCGTTCTTTCTGAAACAATTATTGAATCGAGGTCATTAATTTATGAAAACACAAGAAACAATCACACCGGATACCTCGGAAACCATCCCCAGTGAAATGAAAGCTTGGGAAATTATCAAGCCGGGTTCAATCAATTCGGACAGCTCGCCACTTCGCTTCACCACTAAACCAGTGCCAACCCCACAGCGTGGAGAAGTGCTAGTCAAAGTAATTACGTGTGGCGTTTGTCACACCGATTTACACGTGACCGAGGGCGACTTACCAGTTCATAAAGAACACCTGACGCCCGGACATGAGATTGTCGGCCGCGTGGTTAAATTTGGTCCCGAAACCAGCCGTTTTAACCTTGGTGATCGAATTGGCATTCCTTGGTTATGCTGGACCTGCGGTGTTTGTGAATACTGTCGTTCAGGTCGCGAGAACCTCTGCCCAAATTCCTTGTATACCGGCTGGGATCATGACGGCGGTTACGCAGAATATGTCACAGTTCCAGAAGGCTTCGCTTATCGGATTCCCGAAAGGTTCAACTCAGCGACCGCTGCTCCACTCCTTTGTGCCGGCATTATCGGTTACCGGGCATTTGAGCGGGCAAACGTTCCTGCCGGTGGGCGTTTAGGCCTCTATGGTTTTGGTGGTTCCGCTCACCTAACAGCGCAAGTTGCAATGAAACAAGGGATTGAAGTTCATGTTCTAACTCGCGGCAAGGATGCCCGCAAATTTGCCCTTCAATTGGGTGCCGCTTCCGCACGAGGTGCTTATGACTTACCACCAGTGAAGCTGGATTCAGCCATCAACTACACGCCAGTTGGCGACATCGTTCCAAAGGCTCTGGAAGCGCTGAAACCAGGTGGCACGCTGGCAATGGCGGGCATTCACTCAACAGACATCCCCCAGCTCTCCTATCCCGCTCATATTTTCCATGAGAAAAATCTGACAAGTGTTGAAAGCAATACCCGTCGTGACGGCGAAGAATTCTTGACCCTGGCAGATCGGTTAAACATTCATCCAGAGATCACGGAATATCCGCTTGCTAAAGCTGATGAAGCATTAAGGTACTTGTCTCACGGGGATATTAAGGGTGCTTGTGTGTTGAGAGTTAGCCAAGGATAATCAATAATATCAAAAAGGATCTAATCAGGTATGATAACCTTACTGATTAGATCTTTTTTGATTAGCAACCATTTTGAGATACAAGAAGCCCGATAGCGGCTATTAGCTACCAGTCACCATGCCTAATACTTTAAAACATTCTCAGACTAAAAGGCGCATTTTTTAGCTCACGCAATGGTTTCATCCACATCCTGTCCCAATTTACCAGCGTACTCATTAATCTTACGCAGCCGGTGATTGACACCAGACTTGGAGATTGGCCCACCTTCTAATAGCTCACCGAGTTCCTTTAAACTAACCTCTGGATGTTTGAGGCGAGCGCGAGCAATTTGTCCCAATTTAGGCGGCAATTTATTCAAACCAATTGCTTCATCAATGAACTTAATGTTCTCGATCTGCTTACTGGCTGCGTTAGCCACCTTATCCAAATTGGCGTTTTCGCAATTTACCAACCGGTTAACGGAATTGCGCATATCGCGAACAATTCGAATGTCCTCAAATTTCAACATCGAACTTGTAGCCCCAATCAACTGCAAAAAGTCGGCAATCTTTTCGGCTTCCTTCAAATAGGTGATATAGCCACTCCGCCGCTTGGTGGTTCGAGCCTTCAAATGATATTGATTCATCATTTCAGCAATCATTTCGTTATGATTTTCGTACAATGAATAGATTTCCAAGTGATAACGGGAAGTTTCCGGATTATTCACTGAGCCACTGGCTAAAAATGCGCCGCGGAGGTACGAACGTATCTGGGCGTCCTCCGTCAGCATTTTATTCGGCACCCGTTCAACGATCTGAACGCCATCAAAAATACCCAGATCATCTAATAAGAGGTTGGCCTTGTTTTCAACCCGCAATATATACAGATTATTCTTCTTCAATTTCATTTGCCGGCGAACACTTAATTCACCGGTGATTCCGTAAAATTTCGATAGAAGTTTGTACATCCGTCTCGCAATTGCCGGATTTTCTGACGAAACATTCAAGACAAAATGATGATTGGAAATTGTCAGGGAACCATTGATTCGAATCAAGGCCATTAACTCAGCTTTGGCATTATCCCGGTGGACAGTTAAGGAGGTTAATTCTTTCTTGACTTCACTTGCATACGACATTGGCAACCCTCACTTTCGTTGACTATCCTTATGGTCGTCTAGGGACCGGCCAATTAAATTAATTAATTCATCAGCCACTTCCTGACCATTATGAAAGGCTCCGCGATCCTTCAACTCCAAAAAGTCAGCGGAGATCACGCGACAACCCATTGCTCTTAAGCCTTCAAAATCATGCTTAACCGGTTGAGAAACCTCATTCCACTTCTTGTGATCAATGTATTCGGATGGCACCTCTTTGATATTAACCAAAACGGTGTTAATAAAGTTCGTGCCCAAATGGCGGTTCAAGACTCGCACGTGATCCGCTTCAGTAAAGTTCTCAGTTTCCCCTTTTTGAGTCATGATATTACAAATGTAGACGATATCAGCCTTTGTCCGGCGCAACGCTTCCCCTACATTTTCAATCATGAGGTTCGGCAAAATACTGGTGAACAAGCTTCCAGGTCCCAATACGATCTGATCAGCCTCCATAATTGCATCAATCACTTGGTGGACGGCCTCAGGCTTGTGAGAATCATCATTAGCTTCGACCCACACGCGTTTGATGAGCTTACCTGCATTGGTGATCTCGGATTCACCACTCAAATGAGTGCCATCACTAAACTCAGCGTTTAATTCCAAGGGTTCATTGGCTGCCGGATAAATGTGGCCATCCACTTGCATGATCTTGCTGAGAATTTGGACAGAATCGAAAATGCCGCCCTTCATTTCGGACAATGCGGCAATAATTAAGTTTCCAATCGCATGACCGGCGAAGAATTTATCGGTACTGTTAAACCGGTATTGGAACAAATCCAACTCCAATTTTGGTAAATCGGATAAGGCCACCATGACGTTGCGAATGTCTCCAGGCGGCACGACGTTAATGTAGTTTCTCAGAATACCAGATGACCCACCATCATCGGCAACCGTCACGACAGCGGTAATATCAACCTGCCGATTTTTCAAATTTTTGAGGATGACTGGTAAGCCAGTTCCTCCACCAATCACAACAATTTTGGGTTGGTGACTGTGCAATGCATCTATCATCAGTTACCCCCCTTAGTCTTGTGACGATCAATGTCTCGATGCGTAATATTAACTGGATAATCTTTCTTAAGCGCGTTACCCAGCTTTTCTGCGATAGCAACTGAGCGGTGTTGGCCACCAGTACAGCCAATTGCAATTGTTAAGCTGGCCTTGCCCTCCTTGGCATAAGCCGGCAAAGTGAATTTCATCATATCTAATAGCTTGGCGTAAAATTCTTGGGCCCCAGTCGAGCTCATGACATATTCCTCAACGGGTTTATCAAGACCGGTCTTAAAGCGCATGCTGGCTTGATAATACGGGTTGGGTAGAAAACGGACATCCATGACGATGTCAGCATCCAGTGGCAGCCCATATTTGAAGCCAAACGACATCACTTCGACATGGAATGTATGAGTAGCGTCAATTGATTCAAAGTTATGGAAAACTTCTTCACGAAGACGGCGGGGCGCCATATTGGTGGTATCTACCACTAAATCCGCAGCGTTCTTGACGTTAGCAAGTAATTCCCGCTCTTTCTGAATACCATCAATTACTCGCCCATTGCGAGCCAGTGGGTGGGCCCGACGAGTTTCCTTGTAACGAGAAACCAGCTTAGTATCTGACGCATCCAAGAAAATAATATCAACGTTATTGTCATCGTTGCGTTTTAAATCCCGAAACATGTCAATAATTTCATCATAAAAAACCTGAGAACGCAGGTCCATGACTAGCGCAATTTTATTAATGTCTCGTTCCAGTCGAATAAGTTCTTTGAATTTGGGTAAGAGTGTCGGGGGCATGTTATCAACGCAAAAATATCCTAAATCTTCAAAGCTTTGCATTGCCACGGTCTTCCCGGCACCGCTCATCCCTGTGATAATCACAAATTGATTGTTAACGGCCATTGTCTTTTCCTTTCGCGTAACAAACTTATTAGAGTATAACATACCGGGCGTATCATTTTAAGAGAAAAGTCAGTTTATGTAGAAAAGCAGCCTCTCCGATCATCCGGAAAGACTGCTAAATATCAGGTTATTTTGACTTGGTCGTTACTTTAGTCTTGGTTTTTAATATTGTCGCCTTGGTCAACTTCTTATCCCGCTCTAAAACCGGTTTAAGGTATTGACCCGTGTAGCTCTCCTTAACTTCAGCGACCTTTTCAGGTGTTCCGGTGGCAACAATCTGACCACCACCATCACCGCCTTCTGGTCCTAAATCAATTAAGTAATCAGCGCTTTTGACAACATCAAGATTATGCTCAATGATCAAAACCGTGTTCCCCTGGTCGACTAACTTCTGAAGAACTCCCAATAATTTACGGATATCTTCTGAATGCAGACCAGTTGTCGGCTCATCAAGAATATAGAAGTTCTTACCATTGGCTTTTTTATGGAGCTCAGAGGCTAACTTCATGCGTTGAGCTTCTCCACCCGAAAGCGTTGTGGCAGATTGACCCAATGAAACGTATCCCAGGCCAACGTCCTTAATTGTTTGTAATTTCCGGCTGATCTTCGGAATCGCGCTAAAGAAGTCGACCGCTTCATCAACTGTCATATTAAGCACATCTGCGATATTCTTACCTTTATACTGAACTTCCAGGGTTTCGGCGTTATACCGTTTCCCGTGACAAACCTCGCAAGGCACGTAAACGTCAGGAAGAAAGTTCATCTCAATTTTTAAGATTCCATCGCCATGACAGGTTTCACAACGACCGCCCTTCACGTTGAAACTGAAGCGGCCCTTTTTAAACCCGCGTAACTTGGCGTCATTGGTGTTGGCAAATAGGCCCCGGATATCATCAAATACGCCAGTATAAGTGGCTGGGTTACTTCTTGGAGTTCGGCCAATCGGTGTTTGATCAATATCAACGATTTTTTCAATATTCTTGTAGCCTGAAATTGATTTGTACTTCCCGGGTTTTTCAGAATTATGATTAATCTTTTGGGCTAATGCCCGTTTCAAAACATCATTAACCAAGGTCGATTTACCAGAGCCTGAAACGCCAGTCACCACAACCAGCTTTCCGAGCGGAAAATCGACAGTGAGGTTCTTGAGGTTGTTTTCAGCAGCACCGGTGACCCTGATCTTCTTACCATTGCCCTTTCGGCGCTTTAACGGCACCGGAATAAATCGTTTTCCAGCTAAATACTGACCGGTAATCGATTTTGGCGCTTTTTCAATATCCTCAGGGGTTCCAACTGCCATGACTTGACCACCACTTTGGCCGGCACCAGGACCAATATCCACAATGTAATCGGCCGCCCGCATTGTATCTTCATCATGCTCAACAACAATTAGTGTGTTGCCAAGATCACGCATCTTCTTCAATGACGCAATCAAACGGTCATTATCACGTTGATGCAACCCGATTGAGGGCTCATCCAAAATGTAGAGCACGCCAGTTAAGTTGGAACCGATTTGAGTTGCCAAACGAATTCGTTGCGCTTCGCCACCAGAAAGAGTTCGAGCTGAACGAGACAGCGTTAGGTAATCTAAGCCAACGTTTCTGAGGAAAGTGAGCCGGTCCGTAATCTCCTTGATAATTGGTTTAGCAATCATTGTATCCTGAGGGCCAAACGACAAGGCTCTGAAAAAGGTTAATTCAGCTGAAACATCCAACGCAGAAATCTCGGCAATGTTGCGTTTGCCAACCTTCACTGCCAAGGCTTTCCGGTTGAGTCGGTAACCGTGACAAGTCTGACAAGTCAGCTCGGTCATGTATTGATTGAGATTATTCCGGGTAAAATCACTGCTGGTATTGTGATAACGGCGGTTAACGTTATTAATGACGCCTTCAAAAGGACCGTCAACATCTCGAATACCACCAAAATCACTTTGAAGTACAAAATGGAATGTCTTGGTTTTTGAACCGTAAAGCACGAAATCACGATCTTTTTTCGATAATTTCTTAAATGGCGTGTCCATATCGATTCCCTGGGCCTCACATGCTTGAGCCAACATATTGGGATACCATTTAGATCCTGCAGGATTCCAAGGAGCCAAGGCACCCTCGTTTAACGTTTTGTCTTTATCAGGGACAACCAGGTCCTCGTCAACTTCCAATTTCATTCCCAGGCCATCACAATCGGGACAGGCACCGATTGGTGAGTTGAATGAAAATAATCTTGGTTCCAATTCACCAACTGTAAAGCCACAAATTGGACAAGCATAATGTTCAGAAAACAGCATTGGATCCCGCTCGCCCATAAAATCGGCAACCGCATAGCCACCACTTAATCTGAGTGAAGCTTCCAATGAATCTGACAGGCGATTATTAATCCCATCTTTTACAATAATTCGATCAACCACGATATTAATATCATGAGCCTTATTTTTTTCAAGTTCGGGTACTTCATCAACATCATAGGTTTCCCCGTCTACTTGAACTCGAACAAAGCCCTCACGTTTCACTTTTTCAAAGATTTTCTTGTGCTGGCCCTTTTTACCCCGGACAATTGGCGAAAGAATCTGCAATTTTGTCCTTTCGGGTAATTTCATAATCTGATCAATCATTTGGTCAACAGATTGGCTGGAAATTACTGAGCCGTCATTAGGACAGATCGGCACGCCAACCCGAGCCCAAAGCAGACGGAAATAATCATTAATTTCAGTAACCGTTCCAACAGTTGAACGGGGATTTTTTGAAGTTGTTTTTTGATCAATTGAAATTGCCGGGCTTAAACCATCGATAGAATCCACATCCGGTTTGTCCATCTGGCCAAGGAATTGGCGGGCATATGATGACAAACTTTCAACATAGCGACGTTGGCCTTCTGCATAAAGTGTATCAAATGCCAAAGAACTCTTTCCCGATCCAGAAAGCCCCGTCATAACGACCAATTTATCCTTTGGAATTGTCACGTTGATGTTCTTCAGGTTATGGGCCCGAGCCCCACGAATTACAATTTTATCCATTCCCAA
Source organism: Lentilactobacillus sp. TOM.63 (assembly GCF_030361045.1). Taxonomy (NCBI): domain Bacteria; kingdom Bacillati; phylum Bacillota; class Bacilli; order Lactobacillales; family Lactobacillaceae; genus Lentilactobacillus; species Lentilactobacillus sp. TOM.63. Next base: position 2,925 of record NZ_JAUCAP010000021.1, on the reverse strand, counting down.
TACGCATTTACTCCTTTAGCTCATTTCACCCTTTAACTCAATGATTGTATCACGCAAGGTTGCCGCTTGTTCAAAGTCAAGCTGTTTGGCAGCATCTCGCATTTCTTCAGTCAATCGAGCGAGCATATTCTTTTGGTCTTTTTTATCCATTTGCTCGAAATCACTTTCCACGAAGTCATCTTTCTCACCAGAATCATCCGTATTTTTGGTAATTGAAATAAGATTTCGAATCGGCTTTTTGATTGTGGTAGGCGTAATGCCGTGATTTTTATTATAGGCAATTTGGACCGCTCGGCGATGGGCAGTTTCGTCAATGGCAGCCTTCATCGAATCCGTCACAGTGTCCGCATACATAATCACAGCTCCATGCTCGTTTCGAGAAGCTCGGCCGATCGTTTGAATGAGGGATCGTTCATTACGTAAGAAGCCTTCTTTGTCAGCATCCAAAATGGCCACCAACGAAACCTCAGGCACATCGATACCTTCCCGCAACAAGTTAATCCCAACTAACACGTCAAATTTACCCAATCGCAAATCACGGATAATTTGGGTCCGTTCCAGCGTTTTAATATCCGAATGCAAATATTTAACCCGAATGCCAAGATCCTTGAGATAATCGGTTAAATCTTCCGCCATTTTTTTCGTCAAAGTGGTGACAAAGACCCGTTCATGCTTATCAACCCGCTTATTAATTTCGCCGACCAGGTCGTCCATTTGCCCCATAATCGGTCGAACATCGATTGTTGGATCCAGTAAGCCGGTTGGCCGAATAATTTGGGTGACCACATCATCAGTCTGATCCATTTCGTATGGTCCGGGGGTCGCTGACATATAAACCACTTGATGAACATGCTTCTCAAATTCCGCCAGTGTCAATGGCCGGTTATCCAGTGCACTTGGCAACCGAAAGCCATAGTCAACCAGTTGTTTCTTACGAGCTTGGTCACCATTATACATCCCACGAATTTGCGGCATCGTTTGGTGAGACTCATCGACAACTAATAAGAAGTCATCAGGGAAAAAGTCCAGCAAAGTAAATGGTGGCTGGCCAGGCTTTCTGCGATCCATGAACCGAGAATAGTTCTCAATCCCACTGGTGTAGCCCATTTCTCGCATCATTTCGATATCATAAGTGGTCCGTTGCTTCAACCGTTGGGCTTCAAGCAGCTTACCCTCTTTTTCAAATTTAGCAACTTGCTTGTCCATTTCATCTTGAATTTCAGGTAAGGCTAACTTCATCACATCATCGCTGGTCAAGAAATGAGTGGCCGGGAAAATTGCGATGTGCTCTCGATCACCAATGACTTCACCTGTTAAGGTGTCAACTTCGCGAATCCGATCAATCTCATCGCCGAAGAACTCAATTCGAAAAGCATGCTCATCCCATGAAGCTGGGAAGACTTCGACCACGTCTCCGTGAACCCGAAACCGGCCCCGCTGGAAATCAATATCATTCCGATCGTATTGAATGTCAACCAACTGACGCAAAAAATGATCCCGTTCAATTGTTTGCCCAACTCGAAGTGACACAACGTGATTTCGATATTCAGTTGGATCACCTAATCCAAAGATTGATGACACTGATGCAACCACAATGACATCGTTTCGTTCCAACAAAGAACTGGTAGCTGAATGCCGCAACTGGTCGATTTCATCATTAATCGCTGAATCCTTTTCAATGTACGTGTCACTGGATGGCACGTAGGCTTCAGGCTGATAATAATCATAATAACTGACAAAGTATTCAACCGCGTTATTGGGGAAGAATTCCTTGAATTCACCGTATAATTGACCAGCTAATGTCTTGTTATGGGATAACACCAAGGTTGGCTTGTTCACTTGCGAAATGACGTTAGAAATTGTAAATGTTTTACCAGTACCGGTAGCCCCTTTTAAGATTTGAGCTTTTTTTCCTTCATTGATGCCACTCACCAATTTCTTGATGGCATCCGGTTGGTCACCTGTTGGCCGATATTTGGACACCAAATCAAACTTGCGGTCATTTTCTCTTTCAATCAATCTTAAATTCCCCCTGACTTAATCATCAGAATGACAAAACTAAAGGGGCTACAAGCAAAACCATGCTTACTTAGCCCCACTATCAACGCTATTTTACCATACGAACATACTTTCGCCAACGATTAATTACTGGAAACGTGCTCCTTTTTTAAAACCTTTCGTGTTAAATTACGTAGCTTATCTTGAGTGGTAAAGTTCTCCGCCAACATCTCCGGAATAATCTCTTTAATGACATAATGAACACAAGCCATGTCGCGATATTTCAGCATCGTTGAGAGACTTTCTTTGTACATTTCCGGATAAACCTCTTCCGGATTGCCTTTTTGAATTTCTCCAAATGATTCGTATAACAGGTCAACTTTATCAGCAACCGCCAAAATTTTTCCTTCAATACTGGCATCCTTGCCTTCGGATAACCGTCGGCGATAAGCATCTTGGAACTCGGTTGGGATTTCATTCTCAATGAAATTTTCAGTCAGCTTATCATCAACATCGGCCAACATACTTCGAAGAACGGGAGTTGCATACTTAACAGGGGTTTTGATGTCACCAATGAACCGTTCGGTATAATCATGGTTCAGTGCTTTTTCGTACAGTAGGCGCCAATCAATTTTTTTACCGGCATTTTCTTCAACGTCACCCAAAAATTGGGCGATTTCGGTTACTTTGAATGAGTGGGCGGCAACTGAATGTTGCTCAAATTTAAAATATCCCGGCGCTCGATTAATCAATTCCAATTCTGCCAAGCTCTCCAAATATTGATGCATCCCCATCTTCAACAACTCCCTTAATAATTTCTCTGGATATATCAAAGAGGCTGGAAGCAATCCTGACCTATACCCCCAAAGTTAAAGTAAAAACTTTAGCTTTGGAGGTATTTTTTATGACTAAGATTTCAAAAGAAAC
>NZ_JAUCAP010000020.1:0-39810 GCF_030361045.1 Lentilactobacillus sp. TOM.63 | reverse complement strand
ACTGTAAAAACTTAAAAAGGCATTCGATTGTGTTATCTGAAGAATAACATGCTCGAATGCCTTTTTGAATACGTCCAGTTATTTAGTGCTTACTTCACATCATAACCAGGAAAGGATAATTGGTTCTAGCCTACCTTTAACCGACGTGAGCGGACTTATTATTCCCCAATTGTTGATGAACTGTGTAAGCGATCGGATATGGATTGTCACTCTCTTTATTTTTTCTTACATTTCCCGAATTATGTTGAGAATTCCATTGATTTATCTTAGTATAAAATCTGTGAATAATTGAGGAGGAAGTTAAGTGGCTTATCAGATTGCCAATGGGGTGCAACTTCAGGTTGTTCCTACGAAAAAATTTAAAAATACCAAAGTTGTGATTAATTTTACATTTCCGACCAATCATCGAAATTTTGCCAAACTTGCTTTATTGGCGGAACTATTAGAGAATGCTTCCGCCAAATATAACAGTGAGATGCTGGTTTCCCGGAAGTTATCTGAGATGTTTGGGGCCAGTTACGGCGTTTCTGTCCTTCGCTATGGTAATCAACATACTCTCCAAATGAAGATGACCTATCCTAATGATCGTTTTTTACCTGGGGATCGGGATTTAACCACCCAAGTGTTTTCTTTTCTGAAAGAAATGATTGAAAATCCACTGGTGAACGAGGGCCAATTTGACGCTGCATACTTCAAGATTCATCAAACCAATATGATCAACTATTTGGATTCGATTGTAGACAACAAGGAATATTATGCCACACTTCAATTACAACAGTTGTATTATCCAAATGATCCAGATCACGGGGCGTTCTTACTGGGAGATGTGGCTTCATTTAAACAGATTACGCCAAAGCAACTCTACACATATTATTTGACTATTCTCAAAACGGCCGAAATTACAATATTGGTCGGGGGCGACGTGGCCACCGACAAGATTCAAACCGAATTGAGTCGATTCCGGAGCTTCGGCGATCGGCAAACGGCCAAATATGAGTTAAGAGTAATTCCAGCTCCGGTTAGTCAAGTTGCAACCGGTGAACAAATCCTGGTTGGATCTCAAAGCATCTTGAGTATGGGGTATCAATTGCCGATTTATTTTGGAGATCAGGATTATTTTTCTGCAATGATTTTCAATCAATTATTTGGCGGCTCTTCACAATCGTTGCTATTTACAAATGTTCGCGAGAAAAAGAGTTTAGCGTATGACATTCATAGCAATTACAACTCGCTCTTTGGGATGGTGACGGTTCAAGCCGGGATCGACCAAAAAAACGAAAAGCAAGTTTCACAAATGGTTCCGCAACAGCTGAATAAAATCATCGCTGGTGATTACGACGACCAACTTCTGGCTGGCATTAAACAAGCACTGATTAATCAACATCGCTCAGAAGGTGATCATTTAGCTGCTTTAATTGATAAGCAGTACCTTCAACAAATTATGGGATTTTCAATTGCTGACACGGAATGGGAATCTCAAGTTAATTCAGTTACTCGCACCGCCATTTCTGCGGTTGCCAAGCAGCTTCAATTACGAGCAGTCTTTACATTAAATAGTGAGGAGGGAACCAATGGAGTCAATTGATTATCCAACCTATCATGAAAAATTATTTGTGAGTCGATTGGCCAATGGAATGATGGTTTACATCCAGCCCAAGCCCGGTTTTAATAAGACGACGGCAATTCTAGGTGTCAATTATGGATCAATCGACCGGTCTTTCCGTGTAAATGGTGAGCAGGTGGTTCAACCCGCCGGGATTGCGCACTTTCTTGAACATAAGATGTTCGATAAAAAAGATTATGATGTTTTTGAACTCTTTAATCAAACCGGTGCCCGATCTAATGCTTATACGAGTTTTACGAAGACTAATTTTTTGTTTTCAACGACTGAATCAGTTCAAGATAATCTCAATATCTTGTTAAATTTCGTTCAAGAGCCCTATTTCACAGCTGAAAAGGTTCAGCGAGAAAAGGGCATCATTGATCAAGAAATTAATATGTACCAAAATGATCCGGACAATCAGGCATATTTCACCACAATTAGCGAACTTTATCCCGATTCTACGTTGGCAATGGATATTGCCGGGACGGTTCAAACAGTTGATCAGATACAGCTCGCTGATGTTCAGCTTGCCTACCAGTCATTCTATCGGCCTGATAATATGTCACTATTCATTACAGGAAAAGTTGATCCAGAAGAAACGTTGGCCTGGATTGAAGCCAACCAACAAACTAAGCCGAAGCAGAAACCGCAAACACTTGAAAGATTAATTGATTTTTCTGAAAATAAGCCAGAGAAAGTTCACCATGTTGACATGAATGTTGCTCGTTCGAAGGCAACGGTCGGTCTTCGCGGAAACGATCCTGTTCCGAGCGGTCGGGCTGGTTTAAGGTATGAAATTGGTGTTTCGATCACGTTTGACCTGTTTTTCGGCGAAAACGCTGGGGAGTATGATAAACTATACCATGATGGAATAATTGATGATTCGTTTTCATGGGAGTTTGAAAACGAACGTGGATTTCATTTTGCGATTCTTGGTTGTGACACGAATCAAACGGTAGCGTTTATCAATAGAATTCGAACAATCATTCATGAAATTCCATCAACAATTTTATCAAAGACCCAAGAATTTCAACTACAAAAGAACGAACAACTTGGAAATTATATTGAAATGATGGATTCTGAAGAGGCGATCAGTGGTCAGTTTGACGGCTTCATTGGGGAACCTGTTACAATATATGATGAGGTTGAGATTTTAAAAGATTTAACCTTGCAAGATGTGGCGGAAATTACCAATGCATTTTTGGATCAAGCAACGATGCAAGAAGTCGTTATTAATACTAATAATGATCATCAATAACTAATAAAAATGTCGTATGATATACTGAATTAAGTGAATAATTAATTGTAATGGAGAATACGTATGAGTGACGAAAAAGATAGTTTAACAATTGGGAAAAACCTGCATGATGCCAGAGTGGCAAAGGGTTATACCCTTGATGACCTGCAAAAAAACACCAAGATCCAGAAGCGTTATTTAATTGCGATTGAAGATAATAATTTTGATGACCTTCCTGGAGAATTCTATGTTCGGGCGTTTGTGAAGCAGTATGCTGATTCTGTTGGTTTGGATGGAACTGAGTTGCTGAGTCAATATGAAGAAAAGCTTCCCGATACTGAAGATCCGGAATATGTTGACCGGGTAAATGATGATAATCCAGAAACTCGATCGGCACAACGAAAAGTGGACCAGCGAAACGAAAAGCTGCGGAGGTATATTCCGATTGCGTCAGTATCTGTTATCGTTTTGATTATTTTGGTTGCGATTTGGGTTGCTGCGGCAAAGAGTACCCGGGACACGTCCAAAACTCAAATTGAGACTTCCAAAGTTTCCGTTTCTGGTAACAAAAATAACAAAGCTAAATCAAGCAGTTCAACAAAGAGTAAAGCTAAAGCCAAGACTCCTAAGAAAAAAGCAATTACTTTTAAGAAAGTGACAGCCTCCGGTAGTGATGTGACCTATCGAGTAAGCGGTGTGAAGGGTAAGACTGCCCTTCGGATTATGACTGCTTCTGCTGCAACCAGCGCATGGACTGCAGTTTCGGCAGATGGCACAACTCTGTGGCAAGCTGCTTTAACTGGTGGAAAGTCACATACGGTTGCCATCCCAAGTGGGACCAGTACTGTTACTGTTAATGCTGGTAACGCTGCCCAGACTTCAATTTACGTCGGCGGCAAAAAGCTTAAGGTAGCAGATCCAGTTGATAATGGATCCAGCCAAGTTAGAGTTATTACATTACAATTTGGTAAGTCGACCGCTGCCCAATCATCAAGCAGCAGTTCTGCAGCGACGAATAGTTCAGCAACCACGACGACCGGTTCAACAGGTACAACAACTGGAACAACGAACGGGACAACTACCGGATCTGCTAGCACGACTACCGGGAATACTGGTACAACTGGAAATACCAACACGTCTGGAACAACAAACGGTTATTAATGAGACTGGCTGGTGGAGGAAAACATGAATTTACCAAATAAATTAACGATCTTTAGAATTATCTTGATTCCGTTTTTCATTCTAATACTTGCCGTACCCATTTTTTCGGGTAGTGTCACGATTGCCGGGACGGTTATTGGGAATGCCCGCTGGGTTGCCACTATTATCTTTATTGTGGCTTCTCTCACTGACTTTTTGGATGGGCAAATTGCTCGCAGAAGGCATTTAGTCACCAACTTTGGGAAATTCGCGGATCCTTTAGCTGATAAAATGCTTGTCATGACTGCCTTTATTTTCCTTGTCGAGATTGGGGAAGTTCCAGCATGGGTGATTGCCATCATCGTCTGTCGGGAATTGGCCGTTACTGGACTAAGATTGATTATTGTTGAAAATAATGGCGCAGTTATTGCTGCTGCTTGGCCCGGAAAGATTAAGACAACGACTCAGATGCTGGCCATTATTCTGCTCTTCTTGAATAACGTTCTCTTTGCGGCCATTAATTTCCCATTAGATCAGATTATGCTGTACACTTGCTTATTCTTCACGATCTATTCTGGCATTGATTATTTCGTTCAGAATCGATCTGTATTTGCAGATTCATTTTAATAGTTTTATCTGAAATCAAAACGAGGTCAATGGTTGGGCAAGCTATTTTGCCATAACCTTGTCCTCGTTTGTTATTTTTCATTGAATTTAAATTTTTGGCACGTATTTTACGTATTTAATAAATGAAAGGGGCAATAGAGATGACACTTGAACAGAAGTTGGTTAATGAATTAATCAAACGACATATCACGATTACTGCAGCAGAGAGTCTGACTGCCGGACAATTTCAGAGCACTCTTGGGAACGTTGCTGGTGTTTCTGAAATATTTGAAGGAGGGTTTGTCACATACTCCAATGAAGTTAAAGAGCAATTATTGAACATTCCCAGCGAAGTGATTGAGGAGAACGGCGTTGTGAGTGAGCCAACCGCAATTTGGATGGCCAATCAGGCTCGTTCAATTATGAAAAAAGATTTAGGTGTATCATTCACTGGCGTAGCGGGTCCGGATGAGCTTGAAAGTAATCCAGCTGGTACCGTTTGGATAGGGATTGCATATGGCACCCAGCAGACTTTTGCCAAAGAATTTCATTTCTCCGGCGAACGAAACGCCATTAGAAAGGCATCGGTTGATGCTGGGCTACAAATGGCGCTTGATGCAATTCATAATTAATCGAACTTTTGTTCCCTTTTTTATTGCTTTTTTCGAAAATCATTAGTATAGTTAGTTGGTAAACTTTTCCGGTAAGGAAATGGGAGGAATTCAATGGCTGACCAAAGAAAAGTAGCTTTAGATAAAGCCTTAAAGAATATTGAAAAAGAATTCGGTAAGGGATCCATCATGAGGATGGGCGACAAAGCCGATACGCAGATTTCGACGGTTCCATCCGGTTCACTTGCACTCGATGAGGCGCTCGGAGTTGGTGGTTATCCTCGTGGAAGAATCGTTGAAGTATATGGACCAGAAAGTTCTGGGAAAACAACGGTTGCTCTTCATGCCGTAGCTGAAGTCCAAAAACGTGGTGGGACAGCTGCGTATATCGATGCTGAAAACGCGCTGGATCCAGTTTACGCGACCCATTTAGGGGTTAACATCGATGATTTGTTACTGTCGCAACCTGATACCGGTGAACAGGGACTGCAAATCACTGATGCTTTGGTGACGAGTGGCGCAGTTGATATTGTTGTCATCGATTCAGTTGCCGCTTTGGTACCTCGGGCCGAAATCGAAGGCGAAATGGGGGATGCCCACGTTGGTCTTCAAGCCCGATTGATGTCACAAGCCCTACGAAAATTATCCGGAACGATTAGCAAGACGAAAACAATTGCGATCTTTATTAATCAGATTCGTGAAAAAGTTGGGGTTATGTTTGGTAATCCAGAAACCACTCCTGGTGGCCGTGCATTGAAATTCTACGCAACCATTCGACTTGAAATTCGTCGTGCTGAACAGATTAAGGACGGCACTAATATCATTGGTAACCGAGTTCGAATTAAAGTGGTGAAGAATAAGGTTGCGCCACCATTCAAACGTGCCGAAGTGGATATTATGTATGGGAAAGGAATTTCTCAATCTGGCGAATTGGTCGATATGGCTGTGGATAAAGATATTATCGATAAGTCCGGTTCTTGGTATTCATACGGTGAAGAACGGATTGGTCAAGGTCGCGAGAACGCTAAATCATACCTTGAGGAACATCAAGATATGTTTAAAGAGGTTGAGAAAAAAGTTCGGGATGCGTATGGAATTCCTGACGATACGGCCCCTGACGAAAAGCCAAAGTCGTCTTCAAAATCAGATGACAAGAAAGCTACGAAGGCTTCTAAAAAATCTGATAGCAAAAACGAAGCAACTGAAAATATTGATTTAAATATTGGTAAGTAGTGCAACATCTATTTACAGCAGAGAAGGCCTTCAGCGATGAGGGCTTTTTTTGTAAACATAATGGTGACGGTGACTTGTATGATACCGTAAAGCAACTTTTTGATATTAAGAACAACTTGTTGCATGCAACTAATTGCCGTTACCGCATAAGATGATTGACACCAGTGCCAACAAACATTAGAATGATAGTTGTGTCAATAATCAAATAACATCTTATAATTGGTTTAGAAAATAATCATTTTATGATGATTTGGAGGTGAAGCCATGAGTATGGCTGGAATAATCCTCGCAATCATCGCTATTATTGTTGTTGGTTTTGTTGGTATTATTAGTTTTGTTATCGGCAAGTCTACACAAAAGAAGATCCAGGAAAAAGATCTTGATGCGGCAAATGGTTCTGCAAAGAACATTCTAGTTGAAGCCAAGAAAAAGGCGGAAACAGTTGTTAAAGAAGCAACTTTGTCAGCTCAGGAAAAGAACCATCGCTATCGTTCTTCAGTTGAAAAAGAACTAAAGAATCGACGAGCGGAGATTCAAAAACAAGAGGATCGTTTGTTGCAGCGAGAAGAGGCTCTTGACCGGAAAGATAGTGCTTTTGAGCGTAGAGAGAGCACCCTTAACCGAAAAGAGCAAAAGATTAATCGTGAACAACAAAACTTAACTACACAACAAGAAGAAGCAAACTCACTTATTCAAAAACGTCAGGCTGAAGTTGAGAAAGTTGCGGCCTTTACTCAAGAAGAGGCCCGTAATCTGATCATTCAAGAGACTAGTGAACAGTTGGCCGATGAGAAAGCCCGGATGGTAAAGGAAAGTTATTACCAGGCTCAATCTGAAGCTGATGAAAATGCTAAGGATCTGATCATTGAAGCAATTCAACAAAGTTCAGCGGATGTGGTTTCCGAAACCACGGTTTCCGTTGTGAGCCTTCCAAATGAAGATATGAAGGGAAGAATCATCGGTCGAGAAGGTCGAAATATCCGGACCTTCGAGACCCTGACTGGAATTGATTTAATCATTGATGATACACCACAAGCTGTGGTATTGAGTGGATTTGATCCAATACGGCGGGAAGTTGCCAAGATGACTTTGGAGAAGCTTATTAAGGACGGCCGGATTCATCCAGCTCGGATTGAAGAGATGGTTGAAAAGAGCCGCAAAGAACTTGATGAGCGGATTCAAGATATTGGTGAAGAAACCCTGTTTGATTTGGGAATTCATTCAATGAGTCCAGAGATGATCAAATTAGTCGGTCAGATGAACTTTAAGATTTTCCATGGTCAGAATTTACTTGGTCATTCAATTGAGGTTGCAAAGTTGACTGGTGCGTTTGCATCAGAATTAGGTGAGGATGTTACTTTAGCTAAACGCGCAGGATTATTACACGATATCGGCAAAGCTGCTAATAATGGGGTTGAAGGCTCACACGTTCAAGTTGGGGTTGACTTAGCCAAGAAGTATCACGAAAGTCCAGTTGTGATTGATGCAATTAAGGGTTATGACGAAGATCATAAACCCGAATCAATCATTGCTGAATTGGTTGCGGTGGCAGGGAAGATTGCTATTTCGCGGCCAGGGGCTCACAGTGATTCACTTGAAAGCTTCGTTCATCGACTTGATAGCCTTGAAAAAATTACCGACAGCTTTGACGAGGTACAAAAGAGCTATGCAATCCAAGCTGGTCGAGAGATCAGGGTGATTGCAAAGCCTGAAGACATTACGGATACTCAAGCAATTGTGCTTGCCCGTAAGATTAAACAAAAGATTGAAACTGAAATGAAGTATCCTGGTCACATTAAGGTTACTGTGATTCGGGAAGTTCGTTCAGTCGAATATGCAAGATAAAAGATCAGGGACTCTGGTCTTTTTTCTTTTATAAATGTTAAACTTATTTCAAACAAACTAGAAAGTATTGAGGAAAAAGTTAATGCGAGTTCTTTTTATTGGTGACGTTGTTGGAAATATGGGCGTTCATATGATTGAAACATATCTACCCAAGCTTAAACAGGAGCTTCGACCACAGGTAACAGTTGTGAACGGTGAAAATGCAACGCCCATGGGCCGAGGAATTACTCAAAGTATCTACAAAAAGATGATGGGTGCGGGCGTTGATGTTGTTACGTTAGGGAATCATGCGTGGAGCAATAATGAAATATTGGACTTTATCGATGACAGCAAACGCCTGATTCGCCCATACAATTTCCCAAAACGGACGACACCGGGAAAAGGGTATACAATGGTCAACGTCAACGGTCATCAACTGGCAGTGCTTAATTTTCAAGGACGGGTTTTCATGGATAATCTGGATGATCCGTTCGCGCTGGCGGATGAATTAGTGACTGAAATCCGCAAAACCACTCACTGTATTTTTATGGACTTTCACGCAGAAGCAACCAGTGAAAAATTAGCCATTGCCCGTTATCTCGACGGCCGGATTTCCGCGATCGTCGGCACGCACACTCATGTGCAAACGAACGATGCCCAAATTTTACCCGAAAAGACCGGCTTTTTGACCGATGCCGGAATGACTGGTCCGGCAGATGGGATGCTGGGCATGAAGCCAGAAAGTGTGATCAACCGATTTTTGAACCAACGGCCTGCCCGATTTGAAGTCTTAGAAACTGGCCGGGGAATTATTTCCGGCTGTTACATCGACATTGACGATAAGACTGGCCATACAACACAAATTAAAACTGTGATGTTAACAGACGACCAAATTAATTAATCACTAAGTTAAACATACTGGGAAAAACGAATTTGATTTAAGGGGACTTATAGGTGGCAAAGCAAGCACAAACACCAATGATGGTACAGTATCAAAAGATTAAGGACCAATATCCGGATGCATTTTTATTTTACCGTCTCGGTGATTTTTATGAGATGTTCAATGAGGATGCAATCAAAGGTTCACAACTTTTGGAATTAACCTTAACTAACCGTAGTCGGAATGCTGAGCACCCGATTCCAATGTGTGGGGTGCCCCATAAAGCCGTCAAAAATTACATTGATATTTTGGTGGACCAGGGGTACAAAGTTGCGATTTGTGAGCAGATGGAAGATCCTCGGTTAACCCAAGGGATGGTTAAACGCGAAGTCATCCAGTTGGTAACACCAGGAACCCAAGTGGACGTTGGCAGCGAAAATGCCAAGACGAATAATTATTTAACGGCCGTGGTTGCGGACAAGTCAGGCCAACAATTTGCTTTTTCATATGTTGATTTGTCGACTGGCGAATTAAAAGTAGCCGAATTGACAACTCAGGCCGAGTTGGTGAACGAATTAGTTTCACTACAAACTAAAGAAACAGTCATTGATCCAGACCTACCAACAACGATTCAGGAGACGATTAAAAAAATAGGCATTCTCCGATCGACCCAAGCGGAAGTGCCAGTCAATTCTTCGGTCAGCTACCTTAGCCAGGACGTTGATAATCCACTCATGAGGCGTGTTTTAAAGATGTTGCTGGATTATATCCAAGCCACTCAAAAACGCAGCCTGAGCCATCTTAAGCGGGCTGTCGTGTACGAACCGTCCGACTTCCTGGAGATGGATCACAATTCGCAATATAATCTTGAATTGATCAAAAATATTCGAACCGGCAAAAAAGCCGGAACGTTGCTTTGGTTATTGGACCAGACCAAGACTGCAATGGGTGGGCGAAAATTAAAACAATGGATTGAACGACCACTTGTCAATGCTAATGAGATTAATGAGCGCCACGATGCGGTTGCGGTCCTGCTTGATCATTATTATGAGCGAAACCAGCTCCAAGACGAACTCGTGAAGGTGTACGATTTGGAGCGTTTGGCAGGCAGAATCGCCTTTGGCAGTGTTAACGGCCGTGACTTGATTCAGTTGAAAGCTTCTTTGCAACAGGTGCCAAAGATTAAGTACATTTTGGAACAAATTGCAGACAAAAGTTTTCAAGACATGCTTGAAAAACTCGTTCCACTAGATGATGTTGTTGGCGAAATTGAGTCGGCGATTGTTGAAGAACCCCCGATTTCCGTTACGGATGGTGGGGTTATTAAGGATGGCTTTGATGATCAACTGGACAAGTATCGTGATGCCACTAACAATGGTCAAAAGTGGTTAGCTGAACTTGAGGCTAAGGAACGCAAAATAACGGGTATTAATAATTTGAAAGTCGGCTTTAATCACGTTTTTGGATATTATATTGAAGTCACCAGGGTCAATTTGAGCAAAATACCCGCAGATCGTTACCAACGCAAACAAACTTTGGCGAACGCAGAAAGATTTTCAACCCCAGAATTAAAAGAAAAAGAAGCCCTGATCTTGGAAGCTGAAGAACAGAGCAAGACTCTGGAATACAAATTATTTGTTAAAATTCGTGAAGACATCAAAAAATCGATTAAGCGAATTCAAGATTTGGCAGATTCGATTGCTTCCGTGGATGTCTTACAAAGTTTTGCAGCCGTTAGTGAGGAATATCGGTTTATTCGACCAACCTTGACAGCTAAACATGAAGTGTCAATCAAAGACGGTCGCCATCCGGTTGTCGAAAAAGTATTAGGTCATCAGCAGTATGTTCCCAATGACGTTACCATGGATGACCACACGAGCGTTCTTTTAATCACCGGGCCCAATATGTCTGGTAAGAGCACCTATATGCGGCAAATGGCATTAGCAGTTATCATGAATCAAATTGGTTGTTTTGTACCTGCTAAGAAGGCAGTGATACCCGTTTTTGATAAAATTTTTACCCGAATTGGCGCTGCTGACGATCTGATTTCTGGAAAAAGTACGTTCATGGTCGAAATGAAAGAAGCCAATGATGCCATCGAGAATGCAACGCCCAACAGTTTGATCTTATTTGATGAAATTGGTCGGGGGACTGCGACTTACGATGGAATGGCATTGGCTCAAGCGATTATTGAGTATGTGCATAACAATATTGGTGCTAAAACGCTATTCTCCACCCATTATCATGAGTTGACAACTCTGGACGAAAGTTTGAAGCAGTTACAAAACGTTCACGTTGGTGCCACCGAGTCAAATGGTGAATTAGTTTTCCTTCACAAAATTCAACCAGGTCCAGCGGATAAATCTTACGGAATTCACGTCGCTAAATTGGCTGGGTTACCAAACAACCTATTGAGCCGGGCAAATGATATACTTACTAAATTAGAGCAGCAGGCGGAAGCCGATCAAAAGCGAAAAGGAAGGCAGCCAAAACCAACCCACCAACCTAAATCGGACACTGAAGAGCAAATCTCACTGTTTCCACTTGAAACGGTTGATGACAACCAAGCTGAAGTGGTTTCTGAGATTAAGCAGCTTGATTTGATGTCGAAAACGCCGATGCAGATTATGAATCAAGTCTATAAATGGCAACAGAAGATAAACAGGGAGTAAGGTGATCTCTTTGAATAAGATTCATGAATTACCATCGATTTTAGCAGACCAAATCGCAGCTGGCGAAGTTGTCGAGCGGCCAGCATCAGTGGTGAAAGAATTAGTTGAAAATTCAATAGATGCCAAAAGTACTGAGATTGATATTACCGTTGAAAATTCCGGCTTAAAGTTGATCAAAGTCGTTGACGACGGCAATGGAATTGACAGTTCCCAAGTCAAGACCGCCTTTTTACGGCATGCGACCAGTAAAATCACCGAGCAGCGGGATCTCTTTCGGGTGCGGACATTAGGCTTTCGTGGTGAAGCTCTCCCTAGTATCAGTTCCGTATCAAATGTGTTGATGAAGACGTCCACTGGTTCAATTGGGACGCAAATTGAATATAAAGGCGGCAAGCTCGTTGAGCAAAAAGCCGCTGAATCTCGTAAGGGAACCACGGTTGAAGTCCGATCGTTATTTTATAATACCCCTGCACGGTTAAAATACTTGAGTTCTCCCAACACTGAACTGGCAAAAATTTCAGACATCGTAAACCGCTTGGCACTGAGTCATCCTGAAGTTGCCTTTTCATTTATTAGTAATGGCCGTGAACTTTTGCGGACGTCTGGAAGGGGCGACTTGAGACAGGTTCTCGGCGCAATTTATGGTGTCAAAACCGTTGCCAAGTTGGCCCCGATTTCTGCGGAAGGCATGGATATTAAGGTAGCTGGTTTTGTGAGTCTGCCAGAATTAACCCGGTCGAGCCGCAATTATATTTCATTGATTTTGAATGGGCGGTTTATTCGTAATTATCCACTCACTAAAGCGGTTATTGAAGGTTATGGGTCAAAATTGATGATCGGCAGGTTCCCAATTGCCGTGGTTAAAGTTGATATCGATCCTGCTTTGATTGATGTCAATGTTCACCCAACCAAACAAGAAGTCCGCATTAGCGATGAACCTGAAATCGGCAAATTAATTGTCGGGGCAATCAAGCAGATGCTTTCAGACAAGCAATTGATTCCTGACGCGACTCGGGATTTTAAGAAGCCATTTAACGTTATGCCAAGACAGTTTGATGTTTCAACAGCGGATCAAGAGCAGACCAATCAACCTTTATTCGAAGCTGATCCTGCCCCCATGGTGACGGCGGATCAGCCTGACGTCACGCCAGTGGTTGTTAAGACAAAGGCTGATTTAAATAGTCCAGCCGTTGCTCAATTTGATGAATTAATGCAGGCAGAACCAAGTGCTGTTCCAATTTTTGAAGATGCTGGGGATCCACCTGTACCGCCTGTTAGTACGCTGAATCGGCAAAAGGAACCTGAACAGTCAGAACTGGTCTCTGAATCTGGTTTTCCAAGCCTGCAATACATTGGTCAAATTCATGGAACCTATTTGGTTGCTGAGTCCCCGGATAGTATGTATTTAGTGGATCAACATGCTGCTCAGGAGCGGATTAACTATGAGCATTATCGAAAGGCAATTGGGGAAGTTTCTGACGATCAGCAAAACTTGTTGGTGCCAATTGTTCTTGACTACTCAACATCTGACTTTCTGTTGATAAATGAACACTTGGATTTGCTGAGGACGCTTGGGATCCATTTGGAACAGTTTGGTCAAAATAGTTTCATTGTCCGTGAACATCCGATGTGGTTTAAGGCTGGTCAAGAAGAGGATACAATCAAAGAAATGATTGACTGGATTTTATCGGATCATAAAATTTCAGTGGCTGCATTTCGAGAAAAAACAGCTATCATGATGAGCTGTAAGCGGGCAATCAAGGCTAATCACCATTTGGATGAGCGGCAAGCCGTTGCCCTTCTCCAACGTTTGCCAGAGTGTGAAAACCCATATAACTGTCCTCATGGCCGCCCAGTACTCGTT
The DNA here is from genome assembly GCF_030361045.1 of Lentilactobacillus sp. TOM.63. Taxonomy (NCBI): domain Bacteria; kingdom Bacillati; phylum Bacillota; class Bacilli; order Lactobacillales; family Lactobacillaceae; genus Lentilactobacillus; species Lentilactobacillus sp. TOM.63. The sequence continues at coordinate 26,140 of NZ_JAUCAP010000020.1, read as the reverse complement.
AAATTTACCAATGAAGATATTGAAAAAATGTTCAAACGAATTCAAGACCCACACCACACTGACCAAGAGATTCTCTAAGTTTTGTTGTCGTGGTGATCTGTCAATTGTGATACAATTTAACAAGCAAACATACGTTTTTTGAAGAGGAGTTTCTCATGTTCGAGTTTTTTGATGGTTACGTTGTGGATATTAAGCCAACTCACATTGTATTGCTTGTTGGCGGGGTTGGGTATTTAGTGTATGCAGCTGACCCGTTTCAATTTAAAGTCGATAGCAAAACGGCTGTTCGGGTTTATGTTTATCAGTCAGTAAGTGATTCAGCTATTCTCTTATATGGGTTTCATGATATTGAAGATAAGCAATTGTTTGAAAAGTTGATTGCCGTTTCCGGAATTGGACCCAAGAGTGCCTTAGCAATTCTTGCTGGTAATGACCGTGATGGGTTGGTTGCTGCAGTTAAAAGCAAAGATGTCAAGTTTCTGACGAAGTTCCCTGGTGTGGGTAAGAAGACTGCTCAACAGATTATTTTAGATCTGCAGGATAAGTTAAACGATATCGCAACTGATGGGATGATCCCTCAGGAAAAGTCGAGTGCCGCTCCGCAATCCCAAGAATTGACAGATGCCTTATCTGCCCTTCAAGCACTGGGATATGGCGCTAAACAGGTTGACGGAATTGAAAATGACCTTGCAGCCAAAACGGGTCTGTCGACTGACGAATATTTGAGCATGGGCCTTAAATTACTGATGCATTAAAAGGGAGGATGATAATTTGACCGAGCCAAAAGATGATCGACTTATTTCTCCCGATAATGTTGATTCTGAAGAGAGCAGCATCGAAAAGTCACTGCGACCACAAACGTTAAGCGAATATATTGGTCAAGACGACGTTAAAAATAAATTGGGTGTGTATATTAAAGCCGCCAAACAACGGGAAGAATCTCTTGACCACGTTTTGTTGTATGGACCACCAGGATTAGGTAAAACAACTCTGGCCATGGTGATTGCTAATGAAATGGGTGTCAGTATCCGAACCACTAGCGGGCCTGCTGTTGATAAGCCCGGTGATTTGCTTTCTTTGTTAAATGAGCTGCAACCGGGGGATGTCTTGTTTATCGATGAGATCCATCGGTTGCCAAAAGTTGTTGAGGAAATGCTCTATTCTGCAATGGAAGATTTTTACGTTGACATTATCGTTGGTCAGGGATCGGGGGCCCATCCAATTCATTTCCCATTGCCGCCATTTACGCTCATTGGAGCAACGACACAGGCAGGCATGCTGGCTGCACCACTTCGAGATCGGTTTGGTATTGTTGAGCACATGAACTATTACCGGGTTGCTGATCTTGAAGATATTGTTAAACGAACGGCTGACATTTTCCAGATTCCAATCCTCGAGTCCGGTGCCCATGAAATTGCATTAAGATCCCGAGGGACTCCTCGAGTTGCAAACCGACTCCTAAAACGGGTCCGGGATTTCGCTCAAGTTTCTGATCGAGATCACATTGACTTGGAGATTGTCCGTTATGCGCTCGACAAGCTTAAAGTTGATGATTTGGGCTTGGATGACACAGATATTAAGCTATTGAAAACGATGATTCAATATTATGATGGCGGACCGGTTGGTTTGAATACATTGGCGGCAAATATCGGCGAAGAAACCGATACGATTGCAGAAATGTATGAACCATATCTTCTTCAAATTGGATTGATTAAACGGACTGCCAGGGGAAGAATGGTTACACCAAAAGGTTACGATCATTTGAATTACCCAATGCCGAATAAGCACGAAGGGAACTAATTATGAAAACAAATTACACACTTGAAGACTTTGATTATGATCTACCTCATGAATTGATTGCGCAAACACCGATTAAAGATCGCGATGAGTCTCGATTACTGGTTTTGAATAAAGACACTGGTGAGATGCAGGACCGGCATTTCTACAACATTATTGATTACTTAAATCCTGGCGATGCGTTAGTGATGAACGATTCCAAGGTGATGCCTGCGCGAATCTACGGTGTCAAAGCAGATACTGGGGCTAATATGGAAGTCCTTTTGCTGCATAACATTGAGGGAGACCGTTGGGAAACGTTAATGAAACCTGCTAAGCGGGCTAAGGTTGGAACTGTGATCGACTTTGGGGAAGGCCAGTTAAAGGCTGTTGTAACCAAAGAATTGGATCATGGTGGGCGAGAAATTGAATTCAAGTACGAGGGCATTTTCATTGAAATTCTCGAAAAATTAGGTGAGACCCCATTGCCACCATACATTAAAGAGAAGCTGGATGATCCAAATCGCTACCAAACAGTTTACGCCAAGGAAATGGGCTCTGCGGCCGCTCCGACAGCTGGCTTGCACTGGACAAAGGAATTACTCCAGAAGGTTGCTGACAAGGGTGTTCATCTGGTATATTTAACCCTTCACGTGGGACTAGGAACATTTCGGCCTGTTGATGAGGAAAATATCGAAGATCACAAGATGCACAGCGAGTTCTATCGTTTATCTCAAGAAGCGGCCGATACTTTGAATGATGTGCGTCACAACGGTGGCAAAATCGTTGCGACTGGGACAACTTCTATTCGGACGTTGGAGACTGTTGGGACTAAGTTCAACGGTGAAATTCGGCCGGATTCAGGGTGGACAGATATTTTCATCAAGCCTGGCTATCAATGGCAAGTGGTGGACTCATTTATCACCAATTTTCATTTGCCTAAGTCAACGCTTGTTATGCTGGTTGCGTCATTTACTGGCAGGAAAAACATTTTAAATGCGTATGAGCATGCCATCCAAGAAAAGTACCGTTTCTTCAGTTTTGGGGATGCAATGTACATTCATTAACGGCTGATTAGCTCTTGCAAGGAGGACTTTACATGCAACCAGCGATAACTTATCGCTTGATTAAAAAGGAAAAACACACTGGTGCTCGGCTTGGTGAAATCACCACGCCCAACGGGACGTTTAGGACCCCGATCTTTATGCCAGTAGGAACTCAGGCAACGGTTAAAACATTGGCCCCTGAAGAGCTTGATAAAATGGGGGCAACCATTGTTTTGGCCAATACTTATCACTTGTGGTTACGACCTGGTGAAGACATTGTTAAAGAAGCAGGTGGTCTACACAAGTTTATGAATTGGCATAAAGGGCTTTTGACTGATTCGGGTGGTTTTCAAGTGTTCTCGCTTGCCAAAAATCGGGATATCACGGAACAAGGAGTTACATTCAAAAATGAGTTAAATGGTTCCAAGATGTTTCTTTCACCGGAAAAAGCTATTCAAATTGAGAATGATCTGGGTCCAGATATTATGATGAGCCTAGATGAGTGCCCGCCATTCTTTGAATCTTATGATTATGTTAAAAAATCAGTTGAACGGACGAGTCGTTGGGCTGAGCGGGGGTTAAAAGCCCACCGTAATCCTGATACACAGGGACTCTTTGGAATTGTTCAAGGCGCTGGATTTGAGGATCTTAGACAACAATCTGCCAAGGATTTGGTAAGTTTAGATTTCCCAGGTTATTCAATCGGGGGCTTGTCGGTTGGAGAATCCAAGACGGAAATGAATCGGATTTTGGAAGCAACAACGCCATTGTTACCTGAAAATAAACCTCGTTATTTGATGGGGGTCGGCGTGACGGATTCCTTGATTGATGGGGTTATTCGTGGAATTGACATGTTTGACTGTGTGTTGCCAACCAGAATTGCCAGGAATGGGACCGTGATGACTTCCCATGGTCGCTTGGTCGTCAAAAATGCCAAGTTCGCTAGAGATTTCACTCCTTTGGATGATCAGTGCGATTGTTATACCTGCCGTAACTATACGCGGGCATATATTCGTCATTTGATTAAAGCAGACGAAACATTTGGCCTGCGTCTTTGCAGTTATCATAATTTGTATTACTTAATTCACTTGATGAAACGGGTTCAGCAGGCTATTATGGATGATAATTTGCTGGATCTGCGGGCAGAAGTATTTGAGCAGTATGGGTATAATAAACCTAACGCAAAAAACTTTTAGACCTAGACGGTTGACAACTTATTTGGTAAAGTATTCTTATGAAAGTGTGGGTGAAAAATATTGAATGGTTCTTCTAGTAGTTATCTCTCGATCTTAATGATCGTTGCCTTATTTGCATTGATGTATTTCTTGATGATTCGTCCTCAACGAAAGCAGCAGCAAAAGCGTCGGGAACAATTGTCGAAGATTAAACCTGGTGATTCAGTGGTTACAATTGGCCGTTTACACGGTGTTGTTGATGAAATCAACGAAGCCGAAAAGACCGTTACCCTGGACTGTGATGGCATCTACTTGGTTTTTGATTTAAGCGCTGTTGCTCAAATCAAGCAACCGGGGATTGCCCCAGCTACTGCTACAACTGATACGAAGACGAATTCTGCTAAAACAGATGAGGCTCCTGCATCAGATGCAGCTGATGATAAGTCTGCGGCTTCTGACCAAGCAAGCGATTCTGCAGCTGATCAGAATAAAGAAAGTAAGTAAGCTTCAATTACTTGGGTTGGTACCGGAACGTGATGTTTTGGCCAACCATTTTTTTGCGGTAAGAGAGAACGTACGTTTGATTTAGAGGTTGATAATCATGACTATTAACGGCAGAAAAATCATTCATGTTGATATGGATGCCTTCTACGCCTCAATTGAAGAACGTGAAGATCCCAGTTTAAAAAACCAGCCGCTGATTGTTGCCCGCGATCCAAGAAGGACGGGTGGCCGCGGGGTTGTTTCAACTGCCAATTACAATGCGCGACGATTTGGCGTGCATTCAGCGATGAGTGCCCAGAAGGCTTTAGAGCTCTGTCCGAAAGCTGTTTTTCGATTTTCTGGTTTTGGCCTGTATCGGTCAGTTTCAGATCAAATTCATGAAATTTTTCATCATTTTACCGATGCCGTGGAGTCAGTTGCCCTTGATGAAGCTTATCTAGACATTACTCACAACAAGCGGCATCTTTCTGATCCAATTCAGGTTGCCAGAATGATTCAAACAGAAATCTGGCAACAAACAAAGCTGACTTGCTCCGTGGGGGTATCGTATAATAAATTTTTGGCGAAAGAAGCTTCCGATTACGCAAAACCGGTTGGAATTACCGTGATCCCCCAAAAAGATGCCATTGAGTTTCTGACCAAGTTACCGATTGAGAAATTCCGCGGGGTAGGTAAGAAGACAGTTCCCAAAATGCAAGCCTTGCAGATTGCAAACGGCGCTGATTTATTGCAGTGGTCACAAATGGATTTGATTAAACATTTTGGCAAGTTTGGGTATGTTTTGTATGAACGCGCCCGGGGCGTTGATGAGCGTCCAGTTGAGTATCAACGAATTCGAAAGTCAATTGGCAAAGAGCGGACTTTCGGACCCGAAATCAGGACCAGTTCAGAAGTGGATGCCCAACTGCAACGGATTGCTGAAATGGTGGTCCAAGCGATGGACAACAAAAAGAAACATGGTAAGACGTTGGTCCTCAAGATCCGCTACAAAGATTTTTCAACCTTCACCAAACGTGTGACTTTAGATGACTACATCAAAAATGACCCAGCCGATTACTTTGCCCTTGCAGGTGACTTGTTGACGGATATGCCTGACATTTCTACCGGTGTCCGGCTACTAGGGATTACGATCACTAACCTGGACGATTTAACGTATGAAAATATTGCGTTGGACTTATTCCACAACGGCGATGTTCAAAAGACCTAGTTTGTATTATTGGGGTTCTAGTGTATACTTAAGTGTTCGACAATAAAGTAATTGGAGTAATGACATGTCAATTAAAGAACAAATTTTAACAACTATTAAGCAATATAAAACCATCATCATTCATCGACACAAGCGACCAGATCCTGATGCGATCGGCTCTCAAATGGGATTGGCTCAAATTCTCAAGGCATCTTTCCCAGATAAAACGATTCTTTGCGCTGGTAAGCAGTACGATGGCTTTGCTTGGCTTGGCAAAACCGATGAGATTTCTGATGATCAGTACAAAGATGCATTGGTAATCGTCGTTGATACAGCTAATCAGCCACGCGTTGACGACGATCGGTTCAACAAAGGCAAGGTGATGATTAAGATCGATCACCATCCAAACGATGATGCATTTGGTGATATCATGTGGGTTGAGCCCGAAGCTTCTAGTACCTCTGAATTAATTTACGATTTTTTTGCCGCTAATCGTGCGGAGTTGACCATGCCTGCCAAAGGTGCCCGATTATTATACGCAGGGATTGTGGGTGATACTGGTCGGTTTATGTATCCATCAACTTCTTCCCACACTTTAGCGGTTGCGTCTAAGTTGACTGAATATGATTTTTCGGCCAGTGAGGTCAATAAGATTGAAGATGAGATTGATATTCCGTTGGCCCGATTGTCTGCTTATGTTTATGACAACTTAACCATTCTCAATAGTGGAGCAGCTTATCTGGTCCTTTCAGATAAGGTATTAGAGCCATTCAAACTTGGCGATGACAGCACATCAGCTGTCGTGCCACTGCCTGGGAAAATCAAAGATGTGGTTTCGTGGGCAATCTTTGTTCAGCAAAAAGACGGCGGGTTCCGGATTCGGTTACGTTCGAAGGGCCCTTCGATCAATGAACTTGCTAAAAAGTATGGCGGCGGTGGTCATCCACTTGCGAGTGGAGCCGTGGTTGAAGACGAAAAGCACATTGATGGATTCGTCAAAGATTTAAATGAGGTCGTTTCTAACTACAAGAAGTAGGAGAGTATATGAGCAATTTTTCAGAATTTAATTTAAAACCCTATATATTGGCTGCCTTGAAGGATATTGGCTTTTCTACGCCGACACCAGTTCAGGAAAAACTGATTCCAAAGATTATTCAAGGTAGAGATGTCGTCGGTCAATCCGCTACTGGTAGTGGGAAGACGCACGCTTTTTTACTGCCGATTTTTAATCAGCTTGATCCGGACGTTCACGAAGTTCAAGCGGTTATTACCACCCCAAGTCGAGAATTAGCCTACCAAATTATTGATGCTGCTAAACAAATTGCTAAACACAGCGATCAACCGATTTCCACCGGAGCCTATGTTGGTGGTACCGATAAGTTGCGGCAGGAGACCAAGTTGAAGCGAGAACAACCACAACTCGTCATTGGAACGCCAGGTCGAATTTGGGATCTGATCAAAAACGGTGGTTTAGATGTTCATACAGCTTCCCAGCTGGTCATTGATGAAGCCGATATGACACTTGACATGGGATTCTTAGACGTTGTGGATAGTATCGCTGCCAGCTTCGGTAAACATGTCCAAATGATGGTCTTTTCGGCCACCATTCCACAAAAGATCAATGTTTTTCTCCGCAAATATATGCAAAATCCAGTCATTGAAGAAATTCCGGTTTCCTCAATTATCAGTCCCACGATTGATAACTGGTTAATTTCAACTAAAGGTCATGATAAGAATCAGCTAATCTACCGCCTCTTGACAGTTGGTGAACCTTATTTGGTTTTGATTTTTGCCAACACGCGAAAAAGAGTGGAAGAATTGACAGATTATTTGAAGAAACAGGGCCTGAAGGTTGCGATGATTCACGGCGGCGTTAAACCCCGCGAACGAAAGCAAATTATGAGACGGGTTAAAAACCTGGACTTCCAATTCGTTGTTGCGACCGATCTTGCGGCCCGAGGAATTGATATCGAAGGGGTTTCTGAAGTCATTAACGATGATATCCCGACCGAAGATCTTGAATTTTTCATTCACCGAGTTGGCCGAACTGGTCGGAATGGGATGTCTGGAGTGTCGATTACCCTCTATTCACCAGATGAGGAAAAAGACGTTCAAGAACTTGAGAACATGGGGATTCATTTCAAGCCGAAAGCACTGAGTAATCACGAGATTGTCGATACATACGATCGTCATCGTCGAAAGACTCATCGCAAGAAGCACGAAAAGCTTGATCCAACCATGATTGGCATGATTAAAAAGAAAAAGAAGAAGGTCAAACCTGGTTATAAACGTCAAATTAAGATGTCAATTGCCAGAAAAGACGAGATGGACCGTCGGGTTAAAAAGCGTGAAGAAGCCCGTGCCCAACGAAAGCAACGAAAGAATAGCTCATCTCGATATAAGTGATTGACAGCTATTTAACAAAAAAGTATACTTTTAATGTCTTAAGAATATGCTGATTGAATTTATCTTTTAGAAACGTTTTGGTTGATGCAAAAAACGATTTAAACCAATCAGTGCTCTCTTAACTTTCAAATGAAAACGCAACTCTACGTTATAGAGATTAAGTGGTTACGATAAACATCGTTGCAATCAGAGTGGTACCGCGTCAATTGGCGTCTCTGTTAGCAACGGTGTTTTAATTTTGTCAGAGGAGAATGAATGATGAAGAACTTGAGCAGTGGCGAGATTCGCCAAATGTTTTTAGACTTTTTTCAAGAAAAGGGCCACGCAATTGAGCCCAGCGCTTCTTTAATCCCAGTGGATGATCCAACCCTACTTTGGATCAACTCTGGAGTGGCAACGATGAAAAAATATTTTGATGGATCAGTTGTTCCAAAGAATCCGAGGATGACGAGCTCTCAAAAGAGTATTCGGACGAATGATATTGAAAATGTGGGGAAAACGCCACGGCATCACACGTTATTTGAAATGCTTGGAAACTTTTCAGTTGGCGATTACTTCAAGAAAGAAGCAATCACGTGGGCTTTTGAATTGCTGACTTCGCCGAAATGGTTTGGTTGGGATAAGGAAAAGCTTTACATGACTGTCTACCCTAAGGATACTGATGCCAAGAAGTTTTGGGAAAAAGTTGGGGTTGCCCCCGATCACATTATTGAAATCGAAGATAACTTTTGGGATATTGGTCAAGGCCCTTCAGGCCCGGATTCAGAAATTTTCTATGATCGGGGGGCAGATTTTGATAATCTTGCCGATGATGATCCGGAAAATTATCCTGGCGGTGAAAATGATCGCTGGCTTGAAGTTTGGAATATTGTCTTCTCACAATTTAACCATACTCCACAAGATACCTACGAGCCGCTACCAAGGAAAAACATTGATACTGGAATGGGTCTTGAACGGGTGGTTTCGATTTTCCAACATGCCAGAACCAATTTTGAAACTGATTTGTTTTTACCGATGGTCAAAGAAACCGAACGATTGAGTGACAACAAGACATATGGTGACAATAAACATGACGACGTTGCCTTTAGAATTATCGCGGATCATGCCCGGGCAATCACGGTAGCGATCGGTGATGGTGCCCTACCTTCTAATGTTGGTCGTGGCTATGTTATCCGAAGATTAATTCGTCGGGCAATTGTTAACGGCCAACGCTTAGGTATCAACGAAGCCTTCTTATATCGATTGGCCCCAGTCGTTGGTCAAACATTGGAATCATACTACCCTGAAGTTCTCAAACAAAAAGATTACATTGCCAAAGTGATTCGATCAGAAGAAGATCGATTTAATGAAACTTTGGCCGATGGCTTAAAGTTATTGCATCAAGTGATTGAAGAGGCCAAGAAGCAGAACCAGACCATTATTGATGGCCCGACGGCATTTAAACTGTATGACACTTATGGATTCCCAGTTGAACTGACTCAAGAAGAAGCTGGGGAGGTTGGCCTAACAGTGGATCATAAGGGATTTGAAGCTGAAATGGATAAGCAAAAGCAACGGGCCCGTGATGCGAGAAGTGGGGCTAAATCCATGGGTGTTCAACGTGATCTATTGCTTGAAGTTAAAGATCATAGTGAATATGTCGGCTATGATACCCTCGAAGTTGATCATGCCAGCATTCAAGAAATTATTGAAAATGAAAAGCTGGTTAATCAGTCAAAGGGTGGGACAGTTGAAGTCATTTTCGATAAAACCCCATTTTATGCTGAAATGGGTGGCCAAGTTGCTGATCGAGGAGTTGTCCTTGATGAAGAAGGCGATAAGGTCGCTGATGTTGTTGACGTTCAACATGCACCAAATGGTCAGAACCTGCACACTTTGAAAACTCAAGAGCCATTAATTAAGGGCAACAAGTATCATTTAGTGGTTGATCGATTGTTCCACAGTCGAGTTGAAAAGAACCATACCGCAACTCATTTGCTTAATCAATCATTACGAAATGTTTTGGGTGGCCATACCCAACAAGCCGGGTCATTAGTTGAGCCTAACTATCTAAGATTTGACTTCAACCACTTTGGTCAGGTAACTGACGAAGATTTGGAAAAAGTTGAAAACATGGTGAATCGCCAAATCTTCAATGAAACTAATGTTGACACAGTTGTCACTGATCCGAAGACCGGTAAGAAGATGGGGGCGATTGCGTTATTCAGTGAAAAATATGGTGACAAGGTTCGAGTAGTTAGTATTGGTGACTTCTCAGTCGAATTCTGTGGTGGTACTCACGTTAAGAATACGCGAGACATCGGCTTGTTCAAAATTGTCTCAGAATCTGGTGTTGGAGCCGGAATTCGTCGAATTGAAGCTGTTACTTCCAAAGATGCCTTTAAATTACTGAATGATCGTAATAAAGAGCTGAATCAAATTGCCAGTTCTTTGAAGGTTAACCAGATTAAAGATGTGCCAACTCGGGTAACTCAAGTTCAAGATGAAATCAAAGCCCTTCAACAAAAACAGCAGGCCCTCGAGGCGAAATTGGCTGGTCAGCAAGCCCAAAATGTCTTTAGTGACAAGAAACAAGCTGGTGATAAGACCATCATTACTGGTATTATTAAAGATGCTGGGATGGATCAGCTGCGACAACTGGCCGATACCTGGCGATCTAAGAAACTTTCAGACGTGTTAGTGTTAGGAACTGGCAGTGGCCAGAAAGCTAATCTGATTGTTGCAGTGGCGGACGATAAGGTAAAAGCTGGCATTAAGGCCGGTGATTTGATTAAGTCAATCGCCGGTAACATTAAAGGTGGCGGCGGTGGTCGACCAAACATGGCCCAAGCTGGCGGTAAGGATCCAGCTGGGTTGGATAAGGCAATGAACGCTGCTGTTGATTGGTTAACTAACGAATAATTATTACACTGCGATTACATGTCGATTACATTGCCTCTCTTGATTGTAGTTTTACGGATAATCAGTTAAAATTAGTACAAATGACCGTATGTCATAGAGGTGAATCGTATGAGTTCGTTAGATAAAACAATGTTTTTTAATTTCAATGAGGATCAGCCTAAAGACGTTCGAGATACATTATTGACTGTGTATGCCGCATTGGAGGAGAAAGGATACAATCCTTATAATCAGATAGTTGGGTATTTGATTTCCGGTGATCCTGCCTATATTCCACGTAATTTGGACGCTCGTAATTTGATTCGCAGGCATGAACGCGATGAGATAATCGAAGAACTAGTTCGTTTCTATTTGGACAACCATCCAAGCAATCAGCCAACAGAAACAAAAAAAGGTGAAAAATGAGATTAATGGGATTAGACGTTGGTTCAAAGACCGTGGGAGTTGCAGTTAGTGACGCTCTTGGTTGGACTTCTCAAGGGGTGGAAATCATTCCAATTGACGAGGAGAATCAACAATTTGGTTTAGATCGGGTGGCAGAACTAGTCGATCAATATGAAGTTGACGGCTTTGTCGTTGGCTTACCCAAAAACATGAATAATTCGCTGGGACCTAGAGCTGAGGCGTCCGAACAATATGGTAAGCGTTTGGAGAAGAAGTTTGATCTACCGGTCGACTTTGAAGATGAGCGATTGACAACTGTTGAGGCTCAACGGATGCTTACTGAAGAGGCCGATATTTCTCGGAAAAAGCGAAAAAAGGTTATCGATAAGTTAGCAGCAGGCTTGATCTTGCAAAACTATCTAGACCGAAAAGGAAAACTAACAAAAATTTAGCGAGGTATGCAAATTATGGCAGATGAACCAGTACAACAACAAATTACACTAGTTGATGACAATGGTGAAGAAACATTATACGATGTTTTGTTCACTTTTAAGTCAGAAGACTTCGACAGATCTTATATCCTGATTTACCCAGCCGGCAAGAGCGATGATGATGAGGTTGAAATCCAAGCATATGCGCTTCCAAAGGGTGACGATCCAAGTGATCCTCAAGGCGGTGAACTTCAGGCAATCGAAACCGACAAGGAATGGGATATGATTGAATCAGTCCTTAATACCTTCTTAGGCAAAGATGGCGATGATCAAGACGATGACAGCACCGATGATGGCCAGTAAAGTGGCGGTCATTTGATCAAATGGATGTAGGGATTGAGAACAAAGCGTCAGTTTTGTCTCAGTCCTTTTTAATTGATTTTTTTAGGATGTGAGTAAATGGAAAAAAAGGAGAAACGGCGATTTAAAGCAACAATTGCTGGTAAAGACTATGTATTGGTGGGTAATGGAACCGTTGAACACATGCAGGCGGTAACTGATTTACTCAACGAACAATTGGATCAATTGCATGAAGCGATGCCAGCTTCTACGGAAGAGGAGCGGGCAATCTTGATTGCTTTCAATGCAATTTCTAAGCAATTTAAACTTGAAGAGAAACATCTTCAACAAGGGCACCCAACTCACAAAAATGATTAGTCAAATACGAGAGGTTGATGACGATGATTTTTGATATTGGCATTCTTTTCATTTTAATCATTGGCTTTCTAAGAGGTATTCACCGGGGGCTGGTAGTGGAGCTATTCAATCTGGTTGGTTTTTTTGCTGCAACGGTTGGGGCCATTATTTTTACCACACCGGTGAGTGATTTTGTGACTGGGATTTTGAACAATCATTCAGGCAGCGCCTCGATGGGAACAATCATTAAGTGGATCGTATTTATAGTCGTATTTGTGATCATTACTAGGCTCGTCAGGATGATCCGAAATATGATCAGACCTGTTACCAAACTACCCCTTATTAGTCAGGTGAATTCATTACTTGGCGGCGGGGTGAATCTTATTTCACACTATTTATTGGTTTTTATTATATTGAGTTTCTTGTTGATCTTGCCCAGTCAGGCAATTCATCAGCAATATGATCAATCGGCGATTTCTCAATGGATTGTGACCAAGACCCCAATTCTGTCCGACAAGATGATGCAGATTTGGGATGAGAATTCCAGTGAGGTGAACGTATGAACGAAAAGGTATTAGAAACACTAGAATATGACAAAATTAAACAGCAGCTGGCTGCTTATTTAACAACGGATCGGGGCAATGAGATTTTAGGAAATTTACGACCCAGCCCAGATTTTGATGTGGTCACTGATCGGTTGAACGAAACGGCCGATGGGGCTGATATTGTCCGGTTGAAGGGCGAAATTCCAATTCCAAAATTAACGGAAATTTCTCCATACATGAAACGACTCCGCATTGAAGATGCCTCATTAGGCGGCACTGAGCTGGCCCACATTACTAAATTATTGCGAGCCGTTCAGGTGGTTCATTCATTCTTCAATGATTTAGTAGAAGAGGCAGTTCATTTGCGAACAGTGACAAAAACTGTTGATCAATTGACTCTAATGCCGGAAATTACCAAACGAATGATTTCTTCGATCGATGATGATGGCCGGGTCTTAGATTCCGCTTCTTCGGAGCTGCGGTCAATTCGAAAGTCAATTGGTCGCACCCAGACTGACATTCGGGCCAGGATGGGCAAATTTACTAAGGGATCGGATTCTAAATATCTGAGCGAACCGATTATTACCGTTCGTGACGATCGATTTGTCCTGCCAATCAAGGCAGAATACAAGCAGCGGTTTGGTGGGATTGTCCACGATCAAAGTGCTTCTGGGCAAACGCTATATGTCGAACCGAGCAACGTGGTTGAAATGAATAACCAACTTCGAAGAGATCAGCTTGCTGAAAAAGCTGAGGTTCGAAAAATATTGGCTGAACTAACCAACCTCATTCGACCATATCGAAATGAATTGATGCAGAATATGAACTTGATTGGTCAGCTAGACTTCGTCAATGCCAAAGCGAAGTATGCTCATCAAACTGGCAGTGTGCTACCACTGATTTCTGCCAAAAACAATGTTAATTTGAGACAAGCAAGGCACCCACTGATTGATAAGGACCGGGTGGTGGCTAACGATATCGCGATTGGTGATCAGTATCAGACAATCATCGTGACCGGCCCAAACACGGGTGGTAAAACGATTACGATCAAAACGGTTGGAATTCTCCAGTTAATGGGGCAATCGGGGCTGTTTATTACCGCAAACGAGGACAGCCAAATCGGCGTGTTTGATGAAGTCTTTGCGGATATTGGTGATGAGCAGTCAATCGAAGCTAATTTGAGTACTTTCTCATCTCACATGGATAATATCATTTCGATATTGCATCACATCTCCAAAAAGAGTTTGGTGTTATTGGATGAATTGGGTGCTGGAACCGACCCTAAAGAAGGGGCAGCACTCGCAATGGCGATTATTGATGCAATTCACGCTACTGGGTGCGAATTAATTGCCACAACTCATTATCCTGAACTAAAAGCATTTGCGTATAATCGATCTGGAGTCATCAATGCTTCGATGGAGTTCGATGTCGATACCTTACGGCCAACTTATCGATTCTTGATGGGCATTCCCGGTCAAAGTAATGCGTTGAATATTGCCAGAAAGCTTGGATTTCCCAAGCAAATTATTGACAATGCCCGAGCATTCACCGATTCGAAAAATCAAGATATCAATAACATGATTGAGGAATTGACGGCCCAAACCAAACGGGCTCATGATGAAGCAGATCAATTGCAGCGGCAGCTGAGCGAATCAACGAAACTTCATCATGAATTGACTGATCAATTTAATAAATATCAAAGCCAAAAAGATCGTTTGACCGAGCAAGCCCAAGAGCGAGCGAATCAGGTGGTCGAAGAGGCTAAAAAGAAAGCTGATAAAATCATTGCCGACCTTCATCAAAAGCAAAAGCAGGTTGGCCAAGTTGCAGTTAAAGAAAATGAATTAATCGATGCAAAGGGTGCCCTTAACAAGCTGGAAGTAGCTCCTAATTTAAAGAAGAATAAGGTGCTCACCAAAGAAAAAGCCAAGCATGATTTTCATCCTGGTGACGACGTGTTGGTCAAATCATATGGCCAACAGGGTTCCCTGATTGGAAAAGAAAAAAATGGTACCTGGGATGTGCAAATTGGAATTCTCAAGATGAAAATCAATGAAGCTGACCTTGAAAAAGTTGGGAAAGAGAAGAAATCAAATCAGAAATTTCAGACGCATGTTTCCAGAACCCGTTCAACTGGGATGTCACCAACCCTTGATTTGAGGGGCCATCGATATGAAGAAGCGATGTACGAGCTGGATCGATACATTGATTCGGCCTTATTAGCCGGTTACCCGTCTGTTACGATTATTCATGGTAAAGGTACCGGGGCACTTCGAAAAGGCGTTACAGACTATTTAAAGCGCAATAAACGGGTAAAGAGCTTTGGCTATTCTGCTCCGAACGCAGGTGGCGATGGATCCACCATCGTGAAATTTTAATAATAAATTGTGTGCAACTTATTTGCTTTTTTTCAAATAATTGGTAGTATTAGTTTATTAGAAGATGGGAGTGTTTGAAATGGTTAAAGAAACAACAGATCAAACTTTTGAGCAAGATACTGCCAAAGGCGTTACTTTGACAGACTTCTGGGCAACTTGGTGTGGCCCTTGTCGGATGCAATCACCAGTTGTTGAAGAATTAGCAGATGAAATGGCTGACGTAACCTTTAATAAAATGGACGTCGACAAGAATCCGAATACCGCCTCAAAATTTGGCATCATGAGTATTCCAACTCTGCTTGTTAAGAAGGATGGCCAAGTCGTTGATACAATCGTTGGCTATCATCCTAAGGAACAACTTAAGAAGGTATTGGCTCAATATACTGACTAATGTCTAAAAAAGCGTTGCGAAAGACCTCAGAGGCCTTCACAGCGCTTTTTAAATTGCAAACAGTTATTTAGTTTTTGGTTCAGCAGTAGAATCATCAGAGTTCTCAACAATTTTGAAAATTTCTGATGCCTCTTGGCCATCGTTGGGCTTGTCCTTGCTTAAATAAGTGGTGATCAACACAATTCCCTTTGAAGCGTTGACCTTCTCGACTTCGGATTCGGCTTGCTGATCAAGAATGTATTGACAGCTTTGAGCAATGAAACCGGATTCTAGAAAGAAATCAGGATCTTCAAAAAGTGATAGGCGATTGGCGACGATTTCACCGCTTAATTGCCAGTTGATCTGGCTGTTGGTTCGCTTCAGTAATTTGAGATCACCAAATTTGAACTGGCTAAAGAAGTTTTCCAAGTCTTCGTAAGTTGCGAGTCGGTGAGTTCGAGATAATCGCTTACCCGCCCAGTAAGAAATTTCGTGGGAATCATTACCTAAAATGCTGGGCAATAGATCATCGCGAATGAGTTCTTGACCAAGGATATCTGTGCCACTGTTGCTGTCAATCAATGTGCTATATGCTTCGTTATCCATTTTTTAATCTCCATCAATGCAAAATGTAATAAAGTTATTATACAATATATTTACTAAGTCTGTTTTGTTAGTTGAATATCTTAATTGCTTGCAAGATAATGATATTAGCAATAAAGGAAGAAGGAATTCAGGTGGATAATCGCCCAATTGGCGTGATGGATTCGGGGGTTGGTGGTTTAACTGTCCTCCGCCAAATTGTCAAAATACTTCCAAATGAATCGTACATCTTTGTTGGCGATCAAGCCAATTTACCGTATGGGCAAAAAAGTTCAGCAACGGTCAAAGCATTAACAAAACGGATTGCTGACTATATGTTGACTCAAAACGTTAAATTATTTGTCATTGCTTGCAATACATCAACCGCCGCTTCGCTGGAATATCTTCAGCAGATTTTACCAATCCCTGTGATTGGCGTCATTGCCCCGGGGAGTGACTCGGCTGTTAAAACGTCAGCTACTGGTCAGATTGGTGTGATTGCGACAAATGGGACCGTTCGATCAGGGGACTATCAACGAATTATCACAAACTTAAATCCGGAAAGTCACGTTTACACTTTGGGTTGTCCTGAATTTGTGACGATGGTTGAGCAAGGGCTGGCCGGAACGCAAGCTGCTCAGGTCGCCGTTAACAATCGGTTAGCATATTTCAGTGATTTGCCAATTGACACACTGGTCATGGGGTGTACCCATTTTCCAGTTTTGAGTCAAGAAATTCAAAACGTCGTTGGCCAGCGGGTTTCTCTGGTAGATCCAGGGATTGCCACTGCTCAAAAGGTCGCAGAATATTTGAACAAGCACCAACAATTATCGGTTGGTGCTGCTAACATCGCTAACCAGTTTCATACTACCGGTAATCCTGCTGAATTTGCAAAGATTGCTGAAAATTTATTAAATAAAAAAGTTGTTGCTGATCACTTAGATATCTGAAAGGGATGCTCATAACTTGAAACAACCAGATCAAATTGTGATTGCTTCCAAGAACGATCACAAAATTATCGAATTTGAAGATGCTTTCAAGGACACGGGAATTATTGTCAAATCACTTAAGCATTTTCCAAACGCACCAGACGTTGAAGAAACTGGCACCACATTTGCTGAAAACGCAACGCTCAAAGCTCAGGCAATTATGAAATACACTGGCCAAGTGGTGATTGCCGATGATTCTGGCTTGGTTGTCAAATCATTGAATGGCGACCCGGGTGTTCATTCAGCTCGCTATGCTGGTGACCATGATGACGCAGCTAATAATGCTAAACTTCTTAAAGAAATGCAAAATAAATCCAATCGGGATGCCTATTTTGAATCAGTTCTGATATATTTAACTCCAGAAGGCGACAAAGTTGAAGCCGCTGGACGAGTGAACGGGCAAATCCTGAGCGCTCCTCGTGGTGATAACGACTTCGGCTATGATCCGCTCTTCTATGTTCCGGAAAAGCAACAGACCATGGCAGAGATGACAACTCATGATAAGAACATGATTAGTCATCGTGGCCGGGCCATTCGAAACATGATTAACAAACTACAAGGGTTGTGGGATCAATGAAAATTGTCATTGTCAGTGATAATCATGGTGATCGCCAAATTATTGAAAAGATCGTGGATCGGTATGCTGGAAAGGTTGATGGAATATTCCATTGTGGAGATTCCGAGTTTCAGGCAGCTGATCCATTAGTTGCAAAACTCCATATTGTTGTTGGCAATATGGATGCGAGTTCTTTTGCAACTGATGAAACTATGATAATTGGTGATGAAGTGGTTTTGCTTACCCACGGTCATCTCCAAAATGTGAATGGTGGATTGCTCACTTTAGCCTTATTTGCAAGGAGCAAGCAAGCCACAATTGCATTGTTTGGTCACACGCATCAACTTGGTGTCACCCAAGATGACGGTATCTTGTTACTGAATCCGGGTAGTATCTCATATCCACGCGGTGAATATGCATCAATTGGCGGGACTTACGCAGTTTTAACTGCGGACCAGAATCAATACGATGTCCAGTATTATGACCGCCAATTGACCCCTGTTAAGAACTTACATTTCACGTTCACTAAATAAAAAGGAGACCTTGTTCATCAATGATTGATAAGCCAATCGAAACTGTAATGAGGGAAAGCAAGCGGGATATTCTGATTCCTGCAGATTTAGTTGCAACGGTTAATGAAGATAATAATCTTCAACACGTTTTCCTCGTACTAACAAAAATTAAATATGCTAAGATTCCAGTTCTGGATAATCATAATCATTTTAAGGGATTGGTATCTTTGTCGATGATTGCAGAACAAATGCTGCAAGATACCGGCATCACGACCCGGCCATTGGAGACAATGAAAGTCAAAGAGGTCATGCAAAAAGAAGTGCCGACAATTTACGAGCGGGATAATTTAGAGGCAATTTTGCGTTACCTTGAAGATGAAAACTTTTTACCATACGTAGATAGTAACAACGAATTCAAGGGAATTATTACGCGGCGGGAAATTTTCAAGGAACTCAATTTTCTGGCCCATAATTTCTCTAAACATTACATTGCGCTACCAGTTTACATGCAGGCAAAGAAGGGCGACACTCACAAAACCAGCGTGAGTAGTTCGTAAGCCGCAGTCAAAGTCGAGCTTTCTGCCAAAAGAATAATCCTTTGATCAAAAAAAGCCCGGACATATATTAATTTCCAATCCGTAATCATTCGTTTGGATCGCCAGAGCCACTTGGATAAAAAAACTGCGACAAACGGCTGATCACGGCCAGTTAACGAAAAGGATCAATTATTCCTGATTTTGGAATAGTTGATCCTTTTCGTTAAGTTCTGGGATCAAAGCGTCTATTGGCTCAGATTGTTTATTTTGTTGGTTTCCCTGGAACAATCATTGGGCTACTCGGTAATGGGATCCCGTTTTTATTTAATTCTGAAAGATATTTCGCAAGGAAATCATGAGACACTTGGTATTGAGCACCGTTTTTGGTTGTGATATTTACCTGAACGACGAGTTTGCCATCTGGCAGGCTGACAGTACCGATGATCTTCGGTTGGCCGATAATGTCTGGATAATGAGGAAGCTCCCGGTCATTTATCTGATTGATTATCTCAATGACCTTATCAATGGGCGTTTCCGGGAGAATTGCCACTTGAATCATTGCGGTCATGTTATTGCGAGACATGTTGGAGATTGTCGTGATGGTTCGATTAGGAATGAACGTGAGAGTCCCATCGTCGGCAACAATTTGAGTGGTACGCAGACCAACAGAGCTGATTGTTCCTCGGATAGCGTTAATCTGGACGTATTCCCCAACTTCAATTTGTTTTTCAAGCAAGATGAAAAAACCGCTGACAATATCCGTCACAAAGCCCTGAGCCCCAAGACCAATTGCTAAGCTAAAGACACCGGCACTCGCAATCAATGTACCCACGGGAACCCCGATAGCGGATAAGATGGAGTAGATCCAAAAGAACCATAAGCAATAGACCAAAATATTCATCGTGAGGGTGTGAAATGTTTTGATCCTTTTTTCAGTCACCGTATTCTGATATTTTTCCCGGTACCGTTTAAAAAAATGATTGATGATTGTTTTGCCAAGCCGGCGGCAAATTAACATCAGAAGGGTTAATAATAAAATAACACCAATTTTTTCGCTTACTTGAATAAGAAGCTTTTGCCAATCGAATAAATTGATGTAATGTTTCCAATTAATTGATAAAATGGTCGGATTAACTATTTTTAACATTTTGGTTCCTCAATTCTTTGATATAAGTACATATTAGCAAATCAATCTGTTAATTGAAACAGGTGTCATGAAAAACAATTTCATTGTCAAACCCTGGTGGTAATGCTATTCTTAAGTAAATTGTTGCACAAGGAGGAATCTTGATGACAGTTGGACAGATCGCGGGATTGATTGCCGCAATTGCGTTTTTATTACTCGTACTATTTATCGGTTTGTTCTTAATGAAGGTCAGCAAAACCATGTCTGAAGTGAATTTGTCGATCCGTTCCATGACTAGCAACGTCGATGTGATTACCAAACAGACGGATAAAATCATGGCCACATCCAATAGTCTGGTCAAAGACGTGGACGACAAATTAAATATTGTAACGCCTGTCTTTCAAGCGGCTGCAGATTTAGGTGAGAGTGTTTCAAGTCTTAACAAAGCCACTCAGAATCTGACTGGAAAAGTTAAAGAAACTGGTAAAAAGGGTGTCACTGCCGGAATTGCTGGCAAATTTGGCAAATCTGCTTGGAATATGTATCGTAATCATCGCCATTCTAAGAATCATCCGACAGAATAAATAAGGAGGTTGTTCATATGGGTAAAAAACTTGCAGGCGGAATTTTCGCCGGATTGTTAGGTGCTGGATTATATGCAGCTTATCAAAAATTAGATGAAGATAAAAAGAATCGTATGAAGAAAAATTTGCGTGAAAAATCAGACGAATTGCGCGATCGGGCAGTTGACTATGCGTTTTACGCAAATGACGCGATGAGTGATTTTAAAGATGTTTTAAAAGACGAGATGGACCAGGCAAAGGGTAACGTCAAGGAAGCTTCTTCAAAGTTCTCAGAGAAAGCTAAGACTTTCACTGATAATCAACAAGAGACTGAGGATGGTAATGCTGAGAAGAGCCAAGATGACATTGTTGTTGATGCGACCGAAGCTTTTAAAAATTCAGGAATCCCAAGTGCCGATGATGATTTGAATGAAGAAAGTGATGAACCATCAACAGATAACACGGCTTCGTCAGACGCGGCAAAGCCGGATGGTGATGGGGCTCCAGAAAAATAAAGCAAACTTGTATTCATTGTCTGGGTGACATTTAAAGTTGGCGCTTTCAGCAGAAGTGTACTAAGGCTTCGTAAAAGGATATCGTGTCATACTCCTCTTACCCAAGTGGTCAAGCGTCATCCTTTTTATTTTAAGGTCCACCTAGGGAATGCATAGCGAATGTGTCTACCTTTTACGTTTCTAACATAACGACTTCAACTCAAAAAGCCCTCCAAGCGATTTTTCATCGATGAGGGTTTTTTAGTCTGCTTAAAATTATTTTTCGACGTATCTTAATTCTTTCGTGGTGTGGGTAAATGGCTCAGAACCCGTTTCAGTTACATGGACACAGTCTTCAATTCTGACCCCAGCAACGTTTGGAATGTAAATACCCGGCTCGATTGAGAAACACATCCCTGGCTGAAGTTCCATATCATTACCTTCCATGATAGATGGAAATTCATGTTCGCTCATTCCCATTCCGTGACCTAATCTGTGAATAAAGTATTCCCCATAACCGGCCTTAGCGATCACGTCACGGGCAATCTTGTCCAGTTGGGCGGCGGTAATTCCGGGTTTCACTGCAGCCTGGGCCGTGAGCTGCGCCTCCAAACAAACTTTATGGATATCCATTGATTTTTCATCAGGTTTGCCAACTGCAATTGTTCGGGAAGCATCACTGATGTATCCCTGCCAAACTGGTCCTAAGTCAAATAGGACTAATTTGTTGTTTTCAATCTTTTTTTCGCTGGTCGCGCCATGAGGTTCAGCCGCATGAGCAGCGGATTGAACAAGTGATGGGAAACTCAATTCCATGATACCGTTTTGCATCAAGGCGTATTGAAGATCGGCGGCAACCTGGTCCTCAGTTTTGCCGGCTTGGACAGCTTCAAACCCCTTTTGGAGGGCAAAATCATCCCATTTTCCGGCAATCTTTAGTTTTTCAATTTCGTCAGCGGACTTAATCAACCGCATTTGCTCGATGAACGGGGTGAGGTTTGCTGAAAAGTCACCATTTGGAAATAACTGTTGAAGATTTTCGAGCCGTTCTACGGAAAGTTGGGCCTTTTCAATCGCAAACTTTTCGTTGTTCGCATGTCGAGCTGAAATTTGGTCGGCAATCATTTTCCAGGGGTCTTCATGATCCAGGTAGCCGTAAACCGGACTCGTCCAACCAGTGTCTTTGATTGCTTCGGTTTCCAATGCAGGTCCAAACAAGAATGGATCATCGTTCTTAAAGACCACCAACATTAACACCCGTTCAGCTGGATCACTGTAAAAAGTAGTGAGATACTGGATTGTTTTGGGATCGCTGATCAAGGCAACATCTTCATTATTGTCGGCAAGCCAACGTTGGACTTTTTCTATTTTATTCATCGGTTCCACTCCTTCATATTTTACCAGTAGTATATCATAACTATTCTGCAGAAAATTCCGCTTACACTTGAATTTTCACAAATGTTAGTTTATGATTTAATTGAAAACGTTTTCAGATTGCCGTCGAGCTTTTTATTTGTTATATTAGATGGTGTTTTGAAAATCGATGAAAACAGATTGTGACATGGAAGAAAGGGCTATCTTTATGGATAAACAAACGATTACAATTTATGATGTTGCCCGAGAAGCTAGCGTATCAATGGCAACTGTCTCGAGAGTAGTGAATGGAAACGCCAATGTGAAGCCTGCCACCCGTAAAAAGGTGTTGGACGTGATCGAAAAGCTGGACTACCGACCAAATGCGGTTGCACGAGGCTTAGCAAGCAAAAAGACCACGACGGTTGGGGTGATTGTTCCGGATGTGACAAATATGTACTTTGCTTCACTTGCACGTGGAATTGACGATGTTGCGACGATGTATAAATACAATATTATTTTGACCAATTCAGATTCCAACAGCGAAAAAGAAATCAAGGTGCTCAATACCTTACTGTCAAAGCAAGTTGATGGCATTGTCTTTATGGGTAACGAAATTACTGAAAAGCTCCGTGAAGAGTTCAAACGAACTAAGACACCAATCGTCTTGGCAGGATCTGTTGATGATGCGGGAGACAACCCAAGTGTTAACATTGACTACGTTGCCGCTGTTCAAGAAGAAGTCAAGAATTTAATCGACCGTGGGAACAAGCGGGTTGCCTTTGTTTGTGGGCCACTTGATCAAGCAATTAATGGAAAGTATCGTTTGAAGGGATACAAGCAGGCCTTAAAGAGTGCCGGGATTGCTTATGATGATAAGCTGGTGTTTGAGACTGACGATACATACAAAACAGGCACCTTGCTTCAACCAGCATTAATGGCCGTGAATGCCACTGCAGCAATGGTTACTGATGATGAATTGGCTGCCGGTATCATGAATGGCATGTCAGACGCGGATGTTAAAGTTCCTGAACAATTCGAAATCATCACCAGTAACGATACAAAATTAACTGAGATGGTTCGACCAAAGATGTCGTCAATTACTCAGCCACTTTACGATATTGGTGCGGTTTCAATGCGTTTATTAACCAAGTTGATGAACAACGAGCCAGTTGACGAGAAGAATGTCTTGCTTCCTTATGGTTTGATGAAGCGTGAATCAACAAAGTAATCTCGCTTCCGGTACGCTCAGTTTGATTGAAGATGGTTTCATTTTACAGAAAACGCCCGCTTGTGGATCGATTGAAAAATCTTGAAACGCCGGGACGTATCTGGTAAGATGTTGTCGTATGTGTGAAACTAGTAAACTATTTAGAAAAGAGGAGTTATTATGTCAGGACATTCAAAATGGCATAACATTCAGGGTCGTAAAAACGCCCAGGATGCTAAACGTGGAAAGATTTTCCAAAAAATATCACGTGACTTGTATCAAGCCGCTAAAGCAGGTGATCCTGATCCCGAAAATAATCCTCAACTGCGTTTGGTAATGGAAAAAGCTCGTGCTGCTAACATGCCTAAAGACAACGTTCAACGAGCAATTGATAAGGCTTCCGGTGTTGGTGGAGCCAAATTTGAAGAAATTACTTACGAGGGTTATGGCCCAGGTGGAACTGCAATCATGGTTTCCGCTTTAACTGATAATAAAAACCGAACGGCAGCTGCTGTCCGTTCTGCATTTACTCATCACGGTGGCTCACTTGGTGCTAACGGATCAGTTTCATACATGTTTGATCGAAAGGGCTACATTGTAATCCTTAGAGACGGTCTTGATGCTGACGAAGATACAATGTTGATGGATGCATTGGATGCCGGTGCTGATGATATGAATTCCACTGATGAAGAATATCAAATCTTCACTGATCCTAAATCAATGCCCGAAGTACGAGATGCGCTTCAAAAGAAGGGCTATGATTTGGATACGGCCGAAGTTCGGATGTTCCCAGAGAACACAACCGAAGTTCCGGAAGATAAGATTTCTCAATACACTGGTTTAATCGATGAGCTTGAAGATAATGATGATGTGCAAGATGTCTATGAAGCCGCTACATTACCTGAGGGCAACTAATTCAATAGTTTAACCAATCAAGGATGACCATTTTTGGCCATCTTTTTTTATTTTCTAAATAAATTTCATTTAGTCTCCGTATTTAACTAATAAGGGGTGAAATAAATGGAAATTAGCCAACAAATTGATGCACTTTTATCTGATGCGGTATCCAGACAGGCAAGTGATATCTATTTTCTGCCAATGAATGGTGAATATCAGGTCAAAATTAGAAGTCAACAGGAGGTGACTTTGTGGGATCAAGTTAGGTACTTAAAGGCTCGGAGAATGATGAATTATTGCAAGTATTTAGCAGACATGGCTTTGAGCGAGCAGCGGCGGCCACAATTGGGTGCAATGGAATGGCATAGTGGCGATGCAAAATACGCCCTACGGTTGTCGTCGGTCGGCAACTTCAACGATGATGAGTCAATGGTGATTCGAATTATCTATTCCCTAACGGATGTGAAAGGGACTTTCGTCAATGATCATCAGATTCAGACAATTGCTGAGTTAAGTCAGCGTCGGGGATTAGTGGTGTTTTCAGGGCCAACCGGGTCTGGCAAGACAACGACCATCTATAATCTTGTGAAAGACTTGGTGTCAGATGAATTTGTCATGACGATTGAAGATCCAATTGAAATTAAGGAATCCCATTTTCTCCAGTTGCAAGTCAATCATGACGCGGGGATGGACTATGCCGATCTAATTAAGGTCGGTCTTCGGCATCGACCAGATATTTTTATTATCGGTGAAATTCGGGATCAGCAGACAGCGGCAGCCGCGATTAAAGCTGCTCTAAGCGGTCATTTGGTATATACAACCGCTCATGCTCAAGATCCAGGTGGGGTGATCAAACGGTTGAGCCAGCTCGGAATTGACGATGAGTTCATTTCTCAAGCATTGACTGCAGTTGCCTATCAGCGACTATTGCCGACAATTGGTGGGGACCAACGCGCGCTGTTAGTGGCCCATAATTTCGACAAATTAACGTCAATGACAAACTATGATTGGAGTGACTGGCAGAATGAGCTCAAACAAGCAGAAAAGTCGGGGTTGGTATCCGAACAAACTGTTCAAAAATATTGGCAGGGGTAATCGATGGAATACAACCATTCAGGCGAATTTCTTTGATTCATTGGCCAACTTGTTAAACATTGGCTTTTCACTTACAGAAGCGTTGGGATTCATCGCTGACACTGATAAGCAATTGACGAGCGGGGTTATCGAAATTCAACAAAAATTGACAGATGGTTATTCATTTTCAGAAAGCATTAAGTCGATGGTTGACGCCCAGTCATATCACCAATTGCTGATAGCTGAAAGACATGGGCAATTACGTGAAGTATTGGCCGAGCTGGCCACCTTTGATCGGCTGAAGCTCAAGCAATTTAAAAAAATTCACGCGATCCTGGTTTACCCGCTGTTTTTATGCTTAATTTTGCTGATTCTTATTGTAAGCACTAAATAACTGGACGTCTACTTCGTAGACGTCTTTTTGAGTACCATAGAATTATTAATTAAGTATGA
>NZ_JAUCAP010000019.1:0-39906 GCF_030361045.1 Lentilactobacillus sp. TOM.63 | reverse complement strand
GAACTCGAATTTAGTTTCACCAACAACAGTTGACGAAGAGCCAATTTAGTTTCACCAACAACAGTTGACGAAGAGCCAAAAAAAGAAGCCATCTTGAATTGAGCTTGGTGCTAAATTCAAGGTAGCCTCAATAATTATTTGTATTACTCGTTGCCGAGTCGTTCATTAACTAATTTTTCGACTTCGTCCGCTGTTTGGCACTTAGCGAGGACTTCATCAACAATTGCGGCGCATTCGCCGGTCGTCAGGTCTCTCATCTGGCTTCGAGATCTCAAAATGGAACTGGCACTCATTGAGTATTCATCAAGCCCCATGCCCAGCAAGAGTGGCAATGCCCG
Source organism: Lentilactobacillus sp. TOM.63 (assembly GCF_030361045.1). Classification (NCBI taxonomy): domain Bacteria; kingdom Bacillati; phylum Bacillota; class Bacilli; order Lactobacillales; family Lactobacillaceae; genus Lentilactobacillus; species Lentilactobacillus sp. TOM.63. The sequence continues at coordinate 39,568 of NZ_JAUCAP010000019.1, read as the reverse complement.
TTGGTCGCCGGCCATTTCGCCACACATTGCAGCAATTTTACCTTCTGCATGAGCTGAATCAATGACGTGCTTGATTAATCTCAATAATGCTGGATTCAGTGGTTGATACAGATATGACACTGCATCATTACCACGGTCGGCAGCAAATGAATACTGGATCAAGTCGTTGGTTCCAATACTGAAGAAATCAACTTCCTTGGCAAATTGATCGGCAAAGATCGCTGCCGCAGGAATTTCAATCATGATACCAAGCTTGATATTGTCACCAATTTTAGGATCATCTTTTTGAAGGTTTTGTTTCTCTTCCATAAAGACTTTCTTGGCTTTTCGGAATTCGTCAAGTGTTGCAATCATTGGGAACATAATTCGGATTTGGCCATACTTGGATGCCCGAATTAAAGCACGCAACTGAGTTCGGAAGATATTCTGCCGATCCAAGGAAATCCGAATGGCCCGGTAGCCCAAGAATGGGTTCATTTCTTCTGGTAATGGCAGGTATGGCAATGGTTTGTCACCACCAATATCCATCGTTCGAATAACAACTGGCTTGCCATTCATGGATTCAGCAACTGTCTTATAGGAATTAAATTGCTGATCTTCGGTTGGTAACGCATCGCTATCCATATAGAGGAACTCGGTTCGGAACAACCCAACTGCATCAGCACCAGCTTTGTGGACATCATCCATATCTGCTGGGGTCCCAATATTAGCAGCAATTTCAAATTCCTTACCATCTTTGGAAACCGATGGTGCATCAACTAGCTTAGCCCATTCCGCCCGTTGAGCAGCGAAGTGTTTGGCCTTTTGCTCATAATCATTTACTTCTTCTTGAGAAGGAGCAACAATTGCAACCCCGTTCAGACCATCAAGAATAAGTTGATCACCATTGGAAATTTCTGAAGTTGCGGTTTCAGAACCAACAACAGCTGGAATCTCCAAGGTTCGTGACATGATTGCCGAATGACTCGTTCGACCACCCATATCAGTGATCATTCCTTTGATATACTTCTTGTTCATCTGTGACGTGTCCGAAGGCGTAATTTCATGGGCAACGATGATCACAGGGCTGTTAATCGAGGCCAAGTTGGGTAATTCCTTACCCAGCAAGTGGCTCAAAGCTCGTTTGGCAACGTCTTTGACGTCAGCCGCCCGTTCCTGCATATACTTGTTATCCTTCATGGCTGCTAAAGTTTCAGCAAAATTAGTTGTGACATCAGTCAACGCCTGTTCTGCATTCACCTTATCATTTTTGATCTCATCTTCAATTTGTTTGATCATGTCTGGGTCGGATAACATGGCGATGTGGGCGTCGAATACGGCGACTTCTTCATCGCCAAGACTTGACTTAGCCCTTGCTTGGATTTGTTTCAGTTCTGCGATGGATGCATCAAATGATCCATGAATTCGTTGAACTTCCGCATTAACATCTGAAACGGAGTGTTTTTCGAAGCTTAAATCAGGATCTACTAGAAGGTAGGCCTTAGCTATACCAATACCGTCACTAGCAGCGATCCCCTCAATTTTCTTCGACAAAATCATCCCTCCTTACTTATTCAAATTATAATCATCAAAAATAAATAATTATACATTACTTTTCAAAGCCCAATTTATCCATAATTTGATCATAAACCTTATCAGTTCCAATTCCGGTCAGCAATGGAACGGCGTTAATAACCTTATCTTTAATGTTATCAGGCACAACAACTGTGCTTACGAAAACATCGTAATCATCAACATTGTTCACATACTGAGCAATATTACCTTTGTAAGTCTTGACCTTATCCAAGTCACCTTTTGATTGAAGATAGTCTCTAATCTTTCCTTCAGCGACAGTAGATGTTGCAATTCCGCTACCACAAACAACCATAATAGTTTTCATATTTTTTCACCTCTGCGTATATAAACGCAATTAATTATCAGCTTCTACAGCGTCATTTCCATGATTTTTATCTTTTTTACCACGGAATTTATTATACCATACCATCAAAGCCAAGGTTACCAATCCGATTAGACCAATTCCGCCCCAAGTCATCACTTTACCGAGACCAACAATCAACCAAGTTGTCCATACACCACCATCACTCAACACTGAAATTGATGAATTCCCTTGAAGATTGAATTTGGCACCCTGAGCAGCGGCAGTTACAAGTGGTGCTACCCAAGAAGCGATATAAAGACTGATGATAACATCAACAACCCCACCGACGATTGTCCGGAAAATATCACCACGGAAAACAGCAGCCATGACGGCAATCATATAGGGTAATGTAGCCAGATCACCAAATGGCAAAACATGGTTTCCAGGCACGATAACGGCAATAAATAAAGTTAATGGTACAAGAATTAACGCGGATGAAAGAACGGTTGAATTACCAGCTGCTAAGGCACTATCCATACCGATATATAAATCTCGACCAGGGAAACGTGACTTAACAAAATTATTGGCGCCTTCAGAAATTGGTGCTAATCCTTCCATTAAAAGGGAAACCATCCGAGGCATTAGGACTAAGACGGCAGCAGTGCTGACACCCAGTTGTAATGTCTTGGTTACCGAATAGCGAGCAAGGATTCCGATGACGATACCAATGAATAGACCCATTACTGAAGAATCACCGAAAATTCCCATTCGTTTCTGGATTGTATCTGGTGTCATTTTAATCTTATTGATTCCAGGGATTCGATCCATAATCCAGTTCAGTGGTAAGGCAAGAATATATCCTGGTGCCGAAGCGCCTTGAGGGAACGAAATTCCTTCCAAACCATACTGCTTCTGAATATGGGGTGCTGCCATGTCAGCCAAAAGATAAATGATCATGACATGAACAACCATTGTGAACAATCCTAAAGCAAAACTATGAGAAACAACGTAAACTAACGACCCAGTAAACGCAATATGCCAATAGTTCCAAACATCGACATCAAGCGTTTTGGTTAATCCTAATAATAGCAAAATAACATTTGAAATAACGCCAACAGGGATTGCCAGACTGCCAAGAACAGTTCCATAAGCAATCGCTGAAGCTGCTGGCCAACCAATATCAATGGTGCCTAAATGAAGACCAAAGTTTTTAACCATCGATTGAGCAGCAGGGCCAAGATTCTTGGTTAACACTCCAATTACAAGATTCAATCCAATAAAACCAATTCCAATGGTTAAACCGGCTTTGAATGCTTTACTTGGCTTAATTCTCAAAATTAAAGCGAAGAAAAACAGTAGTATTGGAAGCATAACGCTGGCTCCCAGGTTAACAAACCACTGTAATCCACTAGAAATTGCATCCATGTGTGAGCCTCCTATTTGATAATTCCAACATTTTTCATAATCTTCAAAAATTCATTCTTATCATTAATAGTTTCTAATTGTGTCAATGTTTCCTTGTTTTGGAATAATCCCATTAACGTTTGCAACATCTTTAATTGATCATCTGATTTTTTTAACGCCAACATAAAAATCAGTTTTACTTGAACATCAGAGTTGTCACCCATCTGTAGAAAATGAACTGGATTTTTCAACCTCATGAACCCAATTTGGGGCTCAATAACCTTATCAGCATCTGTATGAGGAATGGCTACCCCAATTGTTTCAGTATTTAAAGCGGTTGGAAAATTTGACTCACGTTCTAGAATTGCCGGTTTAAATTCCTTATTCACACACCCCGCTTTGTAAAGGCTATCAGCAAGAATCCCAAGAGCATCCTTATTGTCTGTCGCTTCTTTATCAAATAAAATAACGTCTTTATCAAATAACATTAATTTTCACCTCCTTTAATGAAATAATCCTTAACATCATCATTTGAATGGCTTAAATCCAAAATATATTCAAAAACTTGTGGATCAGCCAGTGCATGCATGAATTCCGCAAGGGCATCATTAGCACCGTTTGTTAGCACCAAAACAGCTGCACGAATGGTTGAATAGCCTAAAAAGCCCATATCTTTCCCAAATCTCATAATAATGACAGTGGTTTGATTAACGTATGCCTCATTAATATGAGGCATAATTACTTTAGGATATATTTCGGTACTACCTAACTTCTCACGCTTTTTAACATCTTCAAGCAAGCGATTGATGGGCTCATCAATAACGTGATATTGCCGGACTAACTCGGTCAACTTGCCCAAGGCCTCACTCTGGTTACAATCAAATACAATATAATTAAGTCCCGTATAATGCACTTTCAACACTCTTTCTATCTGCCTGGGTAAACATCGCACTCGATAAAACTACTCGAGTTTGATTGACTGGATGGATACTAACTGTGGTAATGATTAAATCAACATCTTGGTAATTTTCTTCATTATTTTGATATTCACCATTTGAGAGAGTTCCAACAATCTTTAAGTTTGGAAATGCCTGATGGACCTTAGCGTATAACAATTTAGAAGTTCCAACCCCACTGGCACACATTATCAAAGCTGTCTTTGCTGGTCGATTTTCTTCAAAATATTTGGCAAAATACAATGTAATAAATCCAGACTCATCATCAGATATCGGCGCTTTATTAATCATTATCTGGCTCGCCTGTTTGGAGATTGATTTAACTTTTTCAAACAATGCACCATATTCCAATTTAATATCATTAAGCAACCGATTGGCAACAATGATATGATTCTCTAACCTATTCAACATTGGCTTTAAATGACCAATAAGATCTTGCTTTAAGGACTGAATTCTTGGGCTTGAATCCGTAAGATTAAATCCTTGAGTATATAAATTTACGAGTTCAAGGACTTCATCAGAAACCATGCCATTAAAAGTAACATCATGATCATATCTCATTGAAATCAAATATTGCAGTAAATAATACTTCTCAACGTCCGGTAACTTGGTGTGCAGATAATCAGAGGTGTTTTTGATAACATCCGAAGCAACAGAGAAAAACTCACTGTTATCCCTAATGATTTCTTCTTCATCCGTGAACACTTTTTTCGCTTTATTATCCTCGACTACTTTGCCAGTTCTAAATCTCTTAATAAGAATGTACAAGTGAGAGAAAATGTTAACGTTATAGGGATATGGAATAGTTAAACTAAGTGATCGTTGAATCCATTCAATTTGAGCCGTCAAAAATTGATTATCGTAAATGTTAATATCGGCAACTTCACTCGCAAACCCTTGTAAACTGTCAACACTCATCAAGTTACTTTGAACGAGGGTCATATTAATGGATCGACGAATAGCTTCTTCGTCACCATTTACAGATACTTTATTTCCCCGTTTCACTAGCTGGACATTGAAATCTTTTAAAATCTTAGCCAGGGTTGATAGGTCTTGTTGAATTAAGTCATTGCTCACATAATAATGATCATACAATTCATCTACCGAAATAGAAAAAGGTGCATTAAATAAAATGTTCAACAGTACCTTGTTACGACGCTCCACTGGCGAATAATCAACAATATCATTATGAGTATTCCTATTGGTGGCAACTAGATATTGGTCGTAATTAATTCGATACCCTCGACCCCGTTCAGAATGAATAACATCGATACCAAGCGAATCGTTAATTTGGCGAACTTTTCGATAAATCGTTTTCTCTGAAACGCCAAGCTTAGTTGCAATATCGACAGCTGTAACAAAGCCATCCGTTTTTGAAAGGGTCATAATCATTTTTTCGCTTGTGCTATCCATAGCTCCTCCCCCTTGTATAAAGAATAAAGCGTTTTCTTAAAATTGAGCATAAATATTTGTCCGTTGCAATGGACAATGCTCACTGGTCATTGAATTCATCCCAAATTGTTAACTTTAATCTTACTTTCAAAAACCTTTGTTTATTATGTCATCATTTTCTTGTTATTCAACAAATTACACTTGGCGCCAAACAAAATAGGCTACGAGCAATATTTGTTCGTAACCTGTTTCGATTCACAACATATAATTAACAAACCAAAGAAACCTACTGCCATAATTTGCTATTTATTTTACTTTGACGCGTTAGCTCTTTGTTCTGTCTTCTAAACATGTCTTTTTGAGCCTCTCGCTGATCTGAAAGTTTTCTCTTGGTTTCTGGATCAATGTATTCAGACACTAAAATTTGTGGATTATACTTAACACCTTGGCGCTCAATTTCTTTAAAAATAGCAAGAAATTGTTTTTGGCGAAACTTAAACCCATCAATCATAACAGAATAAAATGCCAGATTACCATTGTTAGCTAAATTATCTTGTAAGGCAATAGTTTTACTTTGCTCATCTTGTAATGTACTTTTACACAAGATACAAATTTGCATTACGGCATTATTAGGAACCATTTCAATCTTTAAGATATCTGACCAAGGAACTTGGAGAGGCGTCTCACGAGTGTTATCACGAACCCCCAAATGGCTAATAACAAAGTCAGGAGTTTTCAAGTGCCCATTTCGAAATGTTCTAATGCTGCTATACAGGAACAATAAGGCGAAGAAGATCGCAAAAGCCTTGGCTATCAACCAAGTATCTTGAAATACAACACTAAAAAACATTAACGAAAAAGCCAAAAAGATTGAACTCGTCGTATATGTTCTTATTTTATCTGGATAAACTTTATATTCCTTTTCCAAGATTGTGACCACCCTAATATCATTCTACCTAGCTAGCATCTATGAATAACATTTACAAATTACTTGATAGCATCTTCGAAACTAACACGCTTTGAATCAGGAACCGTCTGGAAGTATACTTCAATACCGCTATCATGAATCTCTGTCAGCAACTTTTTATCATCTTCATTTAGTGCCACAGTGGGAATAACAAATTTGGCATCAGGCTTCTTTGAAACACCGCCAACGTTTAGGGCCTCAATCTCTAATCCTGCATCCAATGCCTCTTTAACTTCCTTGACATACTTAAATACCATGACAACCTTCTCACTACCAAACTGATCTTTTTTCCATTGCTCAGCAACTTCTTTAGCACTAAAAACTTTGATATCAAGTCCGCCAGTTGAATTTGTACTTATATAGATATCCTTCATAAAGTCATCCGCTGCAGTAGCATTATCAACAACATAGACTGCATTTGTACCAAAACCCTTTGTCCACTTAGTCATAACTTGACCGTGAATTAATCGATCATCCACACGAGCTAAATTAATTTTTCCCATTACGAACACCTCCGAATTTTGTAATTCCATAAAACAATTAGTCTAAATACATTATATACTGACTTTTAGTTATTTATGCTTCAGAAAATTTTTATCAATCAACTTGATACCATCTTTGGCAACGTCAATTGAATCATTAATCAACTGTTCTGTATCATCAACACTATCGGTAAAGTTTAGTAAATTGACCAATAAAGGTAAATTCAAGCCTGTAATGATCTTTATTTCATGATACTTAGCCAACGTGGATAATGAAACATTTGAGGGACTCCCACCCAGCAGATCAACAATTATGACCGTTTCATCATATGTTTTTTGATTTTCTTCCAGAACGGCATATACCTTATCCCGTAATTCATCCACAGATTCACCAGGTACAAGTCCAAGCCCGGTGACGTTTTTTTGTGGGCCCATCAATAGTTCAAGACTTTTAACTGCTTCAACTCCCATACTTCCATGGGTAATTACTAAAAATGCCCGTTTCATATTCAACACAATCCCTTCAGTTTATTAAATAATGTAGAAAATACTAAGCAAGATTAATGCACCAGTAAGATATAAAAGTCCCCGAGTAATTTTTAGCCCTTGCTTTTGGAAATACAAGTAGAGCAACAAAACTGCAGTTAACGGTAAAATCCCCGGCAAAATTGTATTAAGGATTTGCTGGATATCAAAAGTTTTATCATTAATGGTAAATTTAAAATAGCTCTTGATATTAATGTACTGACCTGCAAGAATTCCCATCATATAAAGGCCCAACACACCTAGTCCATCGATAATTCCAGCCATTCTACCACCAGTCATAATTTCCTTAGCAGCGGCACGACCTAAAGAGTAGCCCAACTTTGTAAAGTAATAACCATAAGTAAAAGTAGCAATTGCGAAACAAAGGAATGGCAATAATGCACCCAAAAAGTTTCCCTTTTGCGCAAACGGAAGAAAGATTGCAATGAAGATATATTGAACAGTTCCAGAGTCGATTGAATCACCAATTCCGGCAAGAGGTCCCATCAAACCAACTTTCGTATTATTAATCATATCTTCAGAAATTGGCTGTTCACCGTTTGCCATCGCTTTAGCGCGGGCTTCTTCAAGTGAAATCGTAACTCCGGTAAGTGTTCCACCACCCCAAGTTGCTTGGGTGTTAAAGAAGAGGAGATGTCGTTGAAAGGCCTTCGCTAATTCATCATGGTCTTTATATAACTTTTTTAAGGCAGGAATCAGTCCAAAGCAAAAGGCCGGAGCTAGCATTCGGTCGAACGTATGATTAACTTCATTGGCCCACCACCAGCCAAACCACGATTTCATCAAATCTTTATTCGTTATTTTATCGGGTTGCGGAATTCGTTTCGGCTCATCAGTTTGTGATTCTACATCACTCTGAGCTGCTTGATTAATTTCACTCATATTATAACCTCCCTCAAGCTTTGTCGGATGCTCTGTTCGAAGTGAACATCACGTACAAAATTGCAAAGATTGTCCCAAAGATGGCATAAATCGTCATATTGATTTGGAGCTTGGCAAAAGCCACACTCATGAAATAAGCCAGGAAGAAGAACGGTAGCAGTTTCTGTTTTCCGATAACCTGCATGATAACCGCGATTCCTAATGCGGCTAAACCACCCCCAACACTATTTAGAACATGAATAACAGTACCGTGAGTAATGTTACTTACCACGCCAGAAATAACCGGAGCGCCAAAGTAGAGTGCAATAAAAATTAATGGAATAAAGAGCAAAAACGAAATTATTGTGGGGATCCCCATGATTGACAACCGTAGCCCTCGCGCATTGCCCTCTGCAGCAAACTTATCCATTGGTTTAAGTGCAAAAGTGTTAAGGAAAAATCTGAATTGATATAGATAACTTCCGAGCAATCCCACGGGAACCGCGATGGCAATAGCTCCTTGAGGACTCATATGACCTAATAGTGCAACCGGAACGGCAATGGCTGTTGCAATAGCTGGTTCAGCGGGTAATGCCCCTCCTGGAGCAACGAATCCCATATACACCAATTGGATTGCAGCAGTAACAATCATTGCAGATTTCAAGTCCCCCATGATGATTCCAACCATCATCCCTGTCATCAAGGGGCTAAAGCGCATTGTTAAAGTTGCAAAACCCAAAATTCGAGATTCAACCAATGCAACCCAAATCGCAATTAGTAAGGCTTGCCAAACAGACAATGTAACGTGCATAATAAAACCTCCCCAAAAAATAAATTCAATTTATAATTGTCTCGAGATTATTCAAATCCCTAATTAACATTATAAATGAAATCGCTCGCATTACAATACTGAATATCTTACTCTTTATATATAATGAATCGTTATATATGAAATATTTGGGGGTAATTCATATGGCATCTCTAATGGTATACATCGTTCGTCACGGAGAAACCCTCCTGAACAGTTTCGATCGAATGCAAGGATGGTGTGATTCTGAGCTAACTGAAAAGGGAAAACAACAAGCAATTCAAGCAGGCAAAATTTTAAAATCACTCGATTTTGATACTGTTGTTTCATCTGATTTAGGCAGAGCGAAACAAACAAGAGACCTCATTCTCAACCAACTTAATCATCAACCAGCTCATACACTTGAAAGCAAAGATTTTCGAGAGGTTCTTTTTGGCTTCTTTGAAGGCTTGGATTCGGACGAAACTTGGTTTAAAGTCGGGGAACCGTTTGGCTATCATACCCAAAGTGATATTATCCGAGCCAAAGGTTTACCCGAAGCACGCAGACTAATGCATCTCCAAGATCCTAGTCATCTTGCTGAAACATCCGAACAGGTGCTCAACAGGTGGCATGATGGGATTCAATCTATTCGTGACAACTGCGTTGCTCCTGCAAATATTTTACTGGTCACTCATGGAACATTTATCCGTTCTTTGGCAGAAGACAACGGAATTAAAACATTGAATGACTATCCAAAGAATGGCGCTGTTTCAGTGCTACAAATAGAATTAACCGCTGCTAATCTTGTTTCATATAATAAAATGAGTCTAGATAAATCATAAATGCAAACTATGTAAAGTAACGTGGTGAAGACAAATGAACTTGGAACTTTTAGAAACGTTTGTCCAAATAGTTAAATATAAGCAAATTTCTAGGGCTGCAGAATCTCTTTTTATAACACAAGCTGCAGCAAGCAATCGATTACGAAAACTAGAAAGCCAACTAGGTGTTAAGCTGATCAACCGAATTAAAGGGCAATCAACGATTTCAAAAACACCATACGGGGATCGCCTTCTAGTTATTGCCAAACAACTCATTTCCTTATCTCACGATGTCCAAACACTGAAAGAAAACGCAGAGTATTCAAAAATTAAAATCGCTAGTACCACGAATGTTATTGAAGCGGCTCTTTCCTTTATTATCCCTCAGGTAATGAAAGATGATCCATTGCTGAGGTTCACCATTAAAGGGTCATCAACTTTTGGAGTTTATGAATCGATTACTAATAATAGTGCTGATATCGGATTTAGTTTTACAAACGCACCTCGATACGGGTTAAGCACTCGCCAGATTGGAAATCAATCACTTACATTAATTACTTCTCAGCAAAATGAGATTCCAGACCAAATCGACATTGACAGCTTATCGCCATCAAATGAAGTCTATATTCCATATAACGAACAATACGACCAATGGCACGTGATTTGCTGGGGAAATCAAATTGATCCATATATAAGATTAGATTCTTGTAGTTCATTTTCTCATTATCTCAATCATGGGAAAGCTTGGGCAATTATTCCAAAATCTCTGGCTCAGCAGTACATTAATCATAAATTTCCAATTAAAGAAGTCCGTCTAATAGAACCAATTCCAAAGCTACCAATCATCGCAATTGATAATTTAGCCAATCCATATAAGAAAAAGCTTGATGATATCATTTTAAGATTCAGATCGTTCTTAGTTTAACGGTCCTTCTTCATAAATATCCACGATAAAAAATGATCTGCATTCAAAATTTCTAGCTCCAAAGCCCGAAATTTTATGACAGATCATTTTTAGTGATATTTTCCTACTCAAACTGCGCCTCATACAACTGCTTATAGTACCCATTCACCTGCATCAGTTCATTGTGCGTTCCCCGTTCGACAATTTTGCCATTATCGACGACGAGGATCTGGTCGGCATTATGAATCGTGGACAACCGGTGGGCAATGACGAGTGACGTTCGTTGTTCCATCAGATTTTCCAATGCGTGCTGGATGGTCTTTTCGGATTCATTGTCCAGTGAGGCAGTGGCTTCATCCAAAACGACAATCTGGGCATCTTTTAGTAGTGCCCGGGCAATTGCGATTCGCTGTTTTTGGCCGCCGGATAATTTGATTCCCCGTTCACCCACTTGGGTCTGTAACTGTTCTGGTAAGCCATGGATAAAGTCATCAATATCGGCCAATTTGGCAACTTCCCATATTTTTTCATCGGTCGCTCCGGGCGTCCCATAACGAATGTTATCCGCAATCGTCCCATCGATAATGAAAATGTCCTGAGATACGATGGCAATATTTTGCCGCAACGACTTTAATTTAATGTGATTAATCGGTATGCCATCGAAGTAGATTTGGCCGCTATTCACGTCATACAAGCGATCAAGCAGATCAGTGATCGTCGACTTGCCAGCTCCTGAATGGCCAACCAAAGCAGTCTGTTTGCCAAAGGGAATATCAAACGTCACATTCTGGATCGCTGCCTTATGTGGATCTTCCGCATCCTCCGAAGCATACGCGAAGGTCACGTGATCAAATTTCACGCCAGCCTTAATCGTTGGAAAATTAACTGCATCTGGCGCGTCAACAATCTCCGGCTTCAGCCCAATAATATGGACAATTCGCCCATATGACACAAGTGATTGCTGGAATTGATTCAGCAATCTGGAGAAGGCACTGATTGGGCTTTGCAGAATACTCACATAGCTCAGGTAAGCCACCAGCTGACCAATTGTCAACTGACTTTTGAAAACAAACAGTGTTCCCAGCAGCAAGACAATCGCCGTTCCCAAATACTGAATAAAAGTAATCAGTGGTGAGAAAATCGCCTGATTGCGGGTTGCTTCAATGATGTTGTCTTTATTCTGATTAGCCAATTTACTAAAACGGCTGGACTCCAAGTCTTCAGTTGTGTAACTCTTAATCAATTGAATTTGGGTCAAGGTGTTTTGCAGCTGATTGGTCATCAATGCTTGGGATTGCCGAGCTTTTTGGTAAGAATTTCGAATTCTGGTCCGAAAAATCCGCACCACTAGAAAAATCAGCGGGAAGGTTAAGCTAACCGCCAGTGCCATAATCCAATTGACGTAGAAAATGAAGATCAGCACGCCGATAAAGGTAAATAAGCTGCCAATCAGCGACAGCATATTGGGTGAAATCAAGTTTTGCAGGTTATTGATATCAGAAGTGAGTCGCACCATGAGATCACCGGTCTTGCTGGATTCAAAGAAGTGCGTATCCAACCGAATCAGGTACTGATACAACTGATTTCTTAAATTAGTAATGGCTCCCTGACTCATCACGCCCATAAAATACGTTGAAAGGTACGTGAAAATTCCTGAGATCGTCACGGTTAATAGTAATAACGCAACGACAATAACCAGCCGCCCCGTATCCTTATTCGGGATAACATGATCAATAATGTACTGGTTAAATTGCGGCAACAAGAAGTCCATAAACGATAACACGGTTAGGACAACAACGTTAAGTGCCAAGATCCACGGCCGTTTGAGAACGGTCCCGAAGACAAATTTGAACATCGCTGTCATCGTGATGGCATTATCATCATTGGTTGTTGCGGTTTTTGATTTAGTTTGCACGCCCCCGCCCCCTTAATGAACAATTCGCTAAACTTTAAGACAATCAATTACATCACGGTTATAGGCACTCTGTCAAAGGAATTGCTCACATTAGGACAGCTGCGTAAAGCAGAAACTTACACCTAAGCACCTTCTCCAAAAATCCCAAGATCGGGGATTTCTGGAGAAGGGGACCTAGGCTCCAGTTTCTAAACGCTTTACTCCACTCACTGTTCTTAGGACAGCTCCTCAAAGCAGAGATCTACACGTAAGCACCCCAGCGAAAAATTCCAGAACCGGGAATTCTCCACTGGGGAGACTTACGCTTCGACTTCTAAACGCTTTACTCCGCTCACTATTTTAGGACAGCTGCGTAAAGCAACAATCTGCATGTAAGCACCAGCGAGAAAAATTCCAGAACCGGGAATTTCCCTCACTGGAGACTTACACTCCGATTGTTAACCGCTTTACTCCGCTCACTCTCTTTGCTCTTCCCTGTCCTCATCTTCTATGCTAATATTTAATACAGTGTGCAATTCGTTTTATAGCTGACATAAGGAGAGAAATTTACATATGAATCGTTTCAAATTACAATCAATTATTTTCGTCCTCGTTGCTTTTATGCTGGGCTGCAACGAGTTTATTGTCGTCGGGGTGTTATCCGATCTCTCCCGCACCTTTGACGTCAAGTTGTCAACCATCGGTTACCTGGTCACCATCTTCGCCACCGTTTATGCAATCAGCACCCCCTTCGTAACCGTTTTGACCAGCCGCTACAGTCGCTACAAGACCTTGTTATCGTTGATCGTCGTCTTCTTTATTGGTAATACGCTGAGTGGATTGGCTCCAAATTATCTATTTATGGTCATTTCGCGGATGATCACCGCAACGACAGCTGGTTCAATCATTTCTCTGGTCATGACCTTTGCCAGCACGATTGCTCCGCGTGATAAACGAGCTGGCTTAGTCTCCTGGATTTTCGCCGGCTTCAGCATCGCTTCGGTCTTTGGCGTCCCAATTGGGGTAACTGTCAGTACCAGTCTCGGTTGGCGCTATGCCTTCTATGGTATCTCCGGGTTGACCATCGTTACCTTTACCCTGTTAGTCTTCATCTTGCCCCGCAACCTCAAACAAACCCAAGGGTCAATTAAAAATCAGCTCACCTTGCTACTGGATCCCCGCATTTATTTTGCCATCTTCTCTACGCTGTTCATGGCCGCAACGATGTACGCTTATTATACTTACGTCCGACCACTGTTAACCACCTTGCTTGGCTTTAGTACCACCAGCTTAAATTGGTTGCTGTTCGTCCTTGGAATTGTCAGCATCTTTGGCAACCGCCTCTCAGGAGCAGTTGCCGCTCGACCAAACGGCTTGCGACTCATGCCTAGATTTTACACAGCCGATATCATTTTGCTATTGCTGATGCCGTTTGCCTTACTTAACAAGGTTTCCGGTTTTGGTATCCTGCTCGTCTTAACCTTAATTGTGACGATTATGAACTCCCCAATCCAGATTCATTTTCTAAATACGGCAGAATCGGATTACCCGCAATCACTGGTATTGGCGTCATCCCTCAGTTCCATCTTCTTCAACTTCGGCATTTCTCTTGGATCGGCTACCGCATCAAGCATGACCGGCCTAGTTGGTCTGGATAAAATCAGTTTAGGCGGTGCCGTTTACGCAGCCTTGGCAATGATGTTTGTGATGCTAACCAATCGCGCAATCAAACGACATCAGGCAGCCAAATCTGCCGCTGCTAATCCCGTAACCAATAAATAAGTGATTAAATTTCAATAACAAGTCGAAGAGTCTCATAATAAGAAATCTCTCAAAAAAAGCATGATATCCTTGATTTATCAGCGATTATCGTACTTCGTAATCTAATAATCCCTTGTACATCAAAGAATGCTCGCCAGTCATGAAGTTATTATCTGTCATGACTGGCGAGCATTTCAAACTATGTCACACAATTTGCTGCTTTATTTATAATTCGAACACTTACTCATTCTTGAACTCGGTCATTTTAGTCACAACTTTTTCGTCGTAACACCAGCCAACCTGAGATCACAATGAGCAGGCTAATTCCCAAGATAACGGCAAGTATCGAAGTTTGATCACCAGTTTGAGGTAATTCAGCGGCTTGCTCGTTTGGTAAATCAGAAGCAGCCGGTTTCGGCATTGCTGCCTGAACTGGTTTTTCAACCAAGTTAGCTACTTGACGAGCAGCTGGTTGACTGGTTGGCTGGTCGAGTTTTGTCAGTGATGGAGCGGTTGGCGTTCCTTTAGCTGATTGAGTGGTCTTCACTTTATCAACTGGAATCTCTGGATGGGCCTTTTGCTCCCCTGAAGTTGGTGCCTTCGGCCGTTCAGTGACTTTCTTAGGAGTGGTGACTGGCGTTTCTGGTTCACTTGTCGTCGGCGTTGTTGGAACCTCTGGCGTAGTTGGTGTTCCAGGGATAACCGCCGGATTGCCTGGGACAATCTCACCAGTTGGTGTCGTTGGCTCAGTTGGTATTTTAGGCTGATCAACCGGAGTGGTTGGCTGGTCTGGCGTTGTTTCTTTACCAATTGATTTGTTCGTTACGGTCATTTCAAACACGCCGTTTCCTAAGTCTTTGAGTTCGCCAAACGCAGGGGTGAAGCCAGCAACCGCCCCTTCAGTTAATTGATACTTCAGGTTGGTTGGCAGGCCGGCAAAATCAGTTTGCCAGTTATTTTCAGCACTTAGTTCAATCGTATCAATTACGCCACCATTGAGTGGACTGGTTGGATCATCTAAGACAAGGTTAATGGCAACTTTATCAGGTTGGGCAACTTTGCCGTCATTTTCCCATACCTTGGCAACCTTAATCGTTTTGGTGCCGACAAGGTGATTGCCAAAGATAACTGAACCGTTGGAGCCAATGCCGCCGCCCCGAGGTGCTTTGTTGCCTTTGATCAGAACGGTTGCCAGGCCAGCGGCGATTGCTTTGGCTGCATCAGTTGATTGATTTTTTAAGCCGACAAAGCCACTGTCGTGATCAATCGTCACTGCATCGGTTTCTTGTTGGCCATCGCGATCATGATACCAATCAACGCCACCGCCACCAAGCATTCTGTTAGCCAAGGTGGTTACTTCACCACCAGTTTTAGCTTCACTCAATACTTCATCACCTTGAGTGAGAGCTTTGTTACCAAAGATGGCCGTCCCATCAGTGACATAAATTTCGGCGTTACCCGTCGGACAGAACCAGATACCGCCGCCAGATCCGGCTAGCATTTGAGTCTCGCCTGAAGTAATTGGCTCCCCGGCGTTAGCTTCGTTGCCAGTAATCAAACTATTCCCCAAATGGAGGTTATATTCGGCGATACTAACGTAAATGCCGCCACCATGCTTGTCAGCAACGTTATTGGTGATGGTCGCCTTATTGATCGTGACATTATTAGAATTGACGTAGAGACCACCGCCGGCTGCGGAAGCGTGGTTGCCATCGATAATGGCATCATTGATGGTTAAGCGCCCGATATTGTTAAGATTGTAGGATTCAGCGGTACCCGATTGTTGCGTATATCCTTGGTGGACAACGAACGCACCACCACTTGCGACTGGGTTTGGCTGGCGGCCAACCAAGCCAGTTTGATTTCGGCTAATGGAGCCGCTATTAATCGTTACATCAGCCGAACCATTAACGAAAATACCACCTGAGTGATGCCAGGAAATGTTACCATCTACGGTTCCTGAATTCATGACCATCGTTGAAATTGGGTATGTCTTGTCCTTTCTGCTAACGTCGCCTACCACAACACCACCGGCATCGGGACCGGAGTTGCCGTCAATATGACCACCGTTCATGATGAGATGAGATCCTTTGTGCAGTGAAATGCCACCAGTAGTTTCTTGAATACCCCACTCAGTCGAGTTGTTGGTAACGTAACTATCTTCATTCATGATAACCGTGCCACCATTATTAACCGAGATACCACCAGCACCCATTGTCCCTGAGTTAGGATCAACGAATAAATGATTATGGGTAATATAGGCATTTTGGCCCATTGTTAACGTCCCGCCACTAACTGTCACCGGACCATCGTTGTAGGAAGGCAGATATGGCTTAATGTTAAAATCTTTAATCGTTGTGTTGATCAAATCGGCAGTGCCATCAATATGGAGAGCCGAATAGGTGGCGGTCGTTTTAAAATTCCGAGGAACTGCAAAATCTTTTGTCGGGACAATTGAGATCCCATCTTTTTGGTTCCCTTTAAAAGTGACCATAGCGCCCGTTTCCACTTTGATTTGTGAACCAATACTTAGTTCCACCGGGGCGCCTTCATTGATAAAGGTTATGTTTTGGCCTTGTTTAATAAAGAATCCATGAACCGTTGAAAATGAATTCCCAAGCGTAATGGTCTGGCCTGAGCCATCGCTAGGCGCCGCGTTCAAGGCATCATTTAATTGTTGCTCGTTGGTAACGACGAGTTGATCCATGACCGTTGTCGCTTTCATTTTAGCTGGTGCCGCTTGAATCTTTGGTTGAGCTGCCTTCTCAGTTTCGTTAGCTAGATTATTTTCTTGCCAGTTTTGCTGGCTATTAGCAGCAGTTTGATTTGTTTGTTTCGTTGTGGCTGACTGATTACTCGATTGGCCGGCTTCTTTTGATTGCTTGCTCGAATCCGTTGTCTCCGCAGTTTTTGAACTGTTGGTGGACACAGCTGACGCTTCGAAAGTTGCTGGCGCCGGTGAATTAGAAACTGGTGCAGTTGCTGGCTGGGTAGATCCTGTTTGAGCTGGCTGATTAGTTGCCGTTGGGTCTACTGCCTTCGTTTGAGTTGCTGGTTGTGTCGCATGAGACTCAGGTGCCTGGTTGGCTTCAGTAACTGCTGGCGTTGAAGGTACCTGAGCTGGCTGAGTTGCTTCTGCCGGTTGCGCAGTCGCAGTTGAAGTTTGGGATTCGGTAGCTTGGGCTTCCACAGTCTGGGACTCTGCAGGTACAGACTGCGACTCAGCCGGTGCAGACTGATGATTTGCCGAACTATCAGTCGGATTCTCAGTCGCGATTTGAACTGATTGGTTATTGTCGGCTACCACGCTGGCGTATACCAGTTCCCCCATTCCATTCGTAAATAGTAAAAGCGCTAAGATGGTCACCCCAACGGACGCGAGCCAATGCCGGATCCGTTGGGTAGGTTGACAACAAGTTTTCATTTAATTTCCCCCTAAAAAGTGAGTGGAGCAGTCCTCACATGACACCCCTAATTCCTTATTTCCATCATCAATATATCAACCCACTCAATTTGTTGCAACATTAACGCATCACTTTTATAACTTTTTGGTGATTAATGTGTAAACTACTAATTTATAATTGTTGAGTTAAATATCTATCTGATTTTATTGCCTAATTGCCATGAACAATCGAAGCCCTGTACCAAATATGGAACTTGAATACAAAAAAATCGCCACCCATAACTAAGATTCAGTTATCGGCAGCGATCGCGGATTTTCATTAAATTCAAATTGATAAATCAACCTGTACTAAGTTAAAGAGATATCTAGTTTCTTGCCTAAAGCGGTAGCTAACTCTCTTTGAGTTAAGCCGGCGTCCTCACGAGCCTTCATGAACTTGTAAGCTGCCATAAGTCTGGCTTTCCCTTGCTCATACTCGGCTTTATCTTCAGGGGTAGCAGTATATTCCTTGATCGGCTTATCAATTTTTACTGTTTTTGGCATACAAGTCATTTCTCCCCTAAACCTTTCCTGACAAAAACCGACTAGGCAATTTGCCCGTCGGTTTAAGGCTGTTGATTCTATTAAATTACCTTCACGTAATGACTATTAACAGTTACATAACCGCCAGCAACCGCATAACGTTTAGCACCAAAGGTCGTAGTTGAGTATGGATGTGAGTACTCCCACTTCTTAACTTTCAACACGGTACCCTCCTTGATGTGCTTCGTACGTTTACTGAAGTTAGCATTGTTGTAAAGGTAAATGGCTTTCTTAACTTTGATTTGTTTAGGCTGCTTCTGGTTACCAGCAATCACAAGTTTGCGGTTTCCGGTAATGTAGTGACCATTACTCAAGAGGTAACGAGTCGTTAAGTTATGCTTAACAAAGCCCTTCACCTTGAGCTGAGTGCCTTGTTTGAAGTTCTTAACCCTACCAGTCAAGTTCTTGTTCGTATATTCATTGACACCACGGGGATTGATGACCATCAGCGTCTTATGAGAACTGTGATAATAAACTGGCCGAACAAAGGCGTAGTCGGCAGTAATATAACCCTTCTTGCCGGCAGTTTTGCTGTGATGGTTCACATCACGAACAACATACCGCAAGTTACCAGCTTTGGAGGTCGCATAATCCGTTACCACAAACATCGGTCGGTTAATCCGCGGCTTCTTGGAATAGCTGGCAACTCGTGCACTCTTTTTGAAGTCTTTGTTACTATACATATAGATCTTCTTCAAGGCATAAACGGCTTCACCTTTCTTGGCAATGCCTGGAGTTGCTGGCTGCGTGGTTACTGTTGGGGTTGATGGCGTTGGAGCTGGATTTGGTGTTGGGTTAACTGGTGTTGGATTAGGCTCTGGTGGGGTTGGTGGCGTTGGGGTATTCTTTTTATAAACTAAAGTAATATCCTTACTATTTGGGCCATACGTACCAGATAATTTACCTGTTGTGAAAGTTGGAGCAGTCCCACTCGTAGCAAAGTGGTCAAACGTGTATCCACTAACAGTTAGAATCGTATAATTCCAATCTGCCCCAGATTTATCATTGAACGTTTCTTGCGTCTTACCGTTGATGGTAAGTGGCTTGTTGTCACTATCAACATATTTGACGTTAAAGGAAATATTTTGAACTGGGATTGTCTTACTAAACGTATACGTAACCGTTGGTAACCCAGCCGTAGTATCAGCAACAGAATATTTGGCATTTTGCTGCCCGTTGGAATCCTTAGGACCATCAGCTGTAACACTCTTATATCCGTTGGTTGCCTCCAACTGTTGAAGCGTATCATTAACATCCTTGCTATTGTCACTTGTATCGGGATCAGCTAATGTTAAGCCATCGCTACCAATGGCATAGTTCCACAAGTCATTTTCAGTTCCCGAAATGGTTGATGATCCAAGAACAGTGCCACCTTCATCTTTATAAATAACGTTAATATTTCCAACGGTATCATCCAATGTGTACGGTTGGACAATGACCCCATCGTATGGTGTGTTTCCGAGTAACGTGTCGTTGTAATAAGCCGTCAGGGTCCCCTTCCCATCACCATCTTTATTCAAATTAGTCCACGTAATCGTTTTAGCACTAGTATCTGCTGTTCCATCGGCGGTGCTACTATAACCACTTGCAAAATTAGTTTGTGGTATTTTCCCAACGTAGTATGGAACAATTGGAATGTTTTCACCAACAATGTTTTTTACCTCACTGTTAATTGCAAAAGAGGTCATTGTGTAACTTGTCATTTTGGGATTCAATTTTATGTTTGGTAAAACATAAATCTGACTATTCAAGTTATCTCCTGAGGAGTCAACAAAATTAGATCGTCCCCACGGAGAAGCATCAGTAACTCTATTCCCATATAAGCCAGTAAATGAAGTATCAAGAGTATTAAACGTTTTATTGGCAAGTGCACTAATATCATGTATTTGATTTCTCTGAAAGTCTACTCCCGAGAGATTCTTCAAATCTTTAAGTGCATCAATATCGCTAAGTTCCCCACGTCTTACTGGAACATTGTATTTTGTAAACGCTGAATAACTAGCATTCAAAGAAATGTAGGATGAATTCTTCGCATACTCTAATCCCGTTAAAGATTTAACACTCAAGATCGCATTAAATATGTCTTCATTATCCGTCTGATTATCATCTGTAGTTGCATAATTAATACCTGTTAAATTATCTTCAAGTAGTTTCTTACTGATTTGATCAGGCGATGTCACATTTTCCCCATCAACCTGAACACCATCTAAGGATAATTCATTGACAACAATTGCCTGTAAGCTCTTGTCCGGCATCCAATCATCAAGTTTGCCCGTTACATCGGGGCCAATTGCATCTGCAGCAGCTTGACCCTTCCAATTTGGGTCAACGTTGGCCTTTATCCAAGCATCATGTTGAGCCGTACTTCCACCATTCCACGGAACATAGGTTGCGTCAGAGTCAGCGGCTAGAGCTGATTGCTGCCCCCCATCAAATTAAACGATAAGGAGAACAGAACTGTCGCGATGACTGCTATAACGATCTTAATAGTCCCCCGTAGTTTTGTCCTTTGATGATAATTAATATTATCCATAACATAACTCCCCCTCAAATTTGATAAACCACAGCCCTTATAAGAACTATGGCAACTACCCTTAAACAATTTTATTTTAACATAAGTAACCAGTCAACGTATCAATTTACGTAATCGGTTTCATACATTCTATGACAACAAAAAAGCACGACCTGCCAGTTCCATTCTCACCAGATCATGCCGCTTTAAATTAATATTTAAATGGTTATTTTATTTAAATCCCGGTTCACCAGCTACATGTTCCTTAGCTGTGTAGTTCTTTACAGTAACCTTGATCACCCCAACGTAATCAATGGTCTTTTCTGAAATATCAAACAGATCAATCGATTGCCCGGTCTCATGTGACAAGAGCAGTTGCAAAGCATGACGCTTAATCTCAGGATCGTCAACCAATTCTGCGTCCCCATACCCCATCACGCTTCGATAAGCAAAGCTCGGGGTGTTTTCCTTGGGATCTTCTGGCGTCATTAATTGACCGCCATCGTCGATTTCAAAGCCCATCCGGCCATCCTGTTTGATCAAATCCCGTTTGTGGCCGACTGGTGCGCCATGCATGTACAGGGTGAGGTGATTGGCATCGTCAAATTCATAACCAAAGTTGGTTGGCACCACATACGGGTAATCTTCAGTCCGAAAGCCACTGTGAATGACGTGGGAGTCATGCAAGATGGCTTTGATTTCATTAATATCAGTAACTTCTCGATCTTTTCTACGCATTTGTCTAGCCTCTAATTAACTTGATGAGGGCTCTGTTGACCATTAAGAACGGCTAATACATCATCTAAGGCAAACTGAACCATGTTTTGAACAGCCACTTCTGTGTAAAATCCAATGTGAGGGCTAACGTTGACATTTGGCATGGCCAGCAATTTCTTTAGATTCTCATTGTTAATTGGCTGGCCGGATAAGTCTTGGCCCACAATGCCATTTTCTCCTTCAATCGTATCAATAGCAGCCGCAGCAATTTCATGATTCTCTAAAGCGGCAGCTAACGCCGGCGTATCAACAACCGGTCCTCTTGACGCATTAATAAAAATCGCGGTTGGCTTCATTTTCTTGAAGACTTGGGCGTTGATGATGTGGTGGGTTTCAGTCGTCAATGGCGTGTGCATTGTAATGATATCCGCTGTCTTGTAGACAGTCTCGTGGTCAACATAAGTGAGGGTATCATTTAATTCTGGGCGGTGAATGGGATCAGCCGCAATTACTGTGGCCCCTAAGGCGTTAAAGATTCGGGCAACCGCACTCCCAATTTTGCCGGCACCGATAATCCCCACAGTCAATGTATGAATTTCCTTGGCTTCGATGCCCTTCCAACTGAAATCGCCCCGATCTTCCCGTTCCTTAACTTCACCCAGATGGCGCAATAACCACATAACGTGGGCTAAGACTAACTCACTCACTGAACGAGGTGAGTAGGCAGGCACATTGGTGACAACTAAATCATTCTTGGCCGCTTCCTTGAGGTCAACGATTTCATAGCCGGTACTTCGCAAGGCCATCTGCTTGATGCCAAATTTGTGGAGCTGCCGATAAACTTCTGGGCCGCCAACTGAGCCATGTTGTAAAACCGAAATACCATCATAACCTTTAGCCAGATCAACCGTTTCTTCACTTAATGGCACGGTATTGGTATCAACTTGGACGCCATTTTGCTTGGCCCACTCATCAATTGGGGCCTTTTCATCGGGGCGTGAGGTATACATCAAAATTTTCATTAT
Source organism: Lentilactobacillus sp. TOM.63 (assembly GCF_030361045.1). NCBI lineage: Bacteria > Bacillati > Bacillota > Bacilli > Lactobacillales > Lactobacillaceae > Lentilactobacillus > Lentilactobacillus sp. TOM.63. The sequence goes on along the minus strand of NZ_JAUCAP010000019.1, from coordinate 16,693 downwards.
GTTATTTCAAACTCCTTTAGTAGTTATTTTTCAGAAATCGACTTGCTAGCAACATATTTTTGAATCCGCTCAACTGCCTTCTTGAGATTCTCTTCGCTGGCCGCGTAACTGATTCGAACATACCCTTCACCGCCTGGCAAGAAGTATGAACCTGGGATCAATGCTACTTTAGCTTCCTTGGCAAGTTCGTAACAGAAGGCTTCACTATTCTGATTCAAACCTTCAGGAATCTTGGCAAAGACGTAGAAGGCCCCATTTGGATTCGGGCAAGTAAAGCCGGCTTTAGCGAGTCCGGCAACCAACAACTCTCGACGAGCCAGGTACTCTTTCTTCATTGGCAACGCATCGTCCATACCATTCTTGAAGGCCTCCTCGGCAGCCGCCTGCGTATTGGTGGCCAACGAGGTGATCGTAAATTCACTGACTTTCGCCACTTCGCTAATGATATCTTCCGGACCACAAATCATCCCAATTCTCCAACCAGTCATGGCGTGGGACTTGGAAACCCCGTTCATCACTAACGTTTGTTCTGGTAAAATGGTCCCCATCGAAACATGAGTGCCATCGTAAGTCAATTCACTATAGATTTCATCGCTCAAGCAAATCATATCGTACTTGGAAATCACATCCGCAAGTTTTTGCAAATCATCTTGATGATATGTAACCCCAGTTGGATTGTTGGGGAAGTTCAAAATAACTGCTTTGACAGTACCTTTATTGGCATCAATGGCAGCCTGCAACTTTTCTGGTGACAACACAAACCCATTATCCGAAGTGTCCACAAAGACTGGTTTAGCACCAGCCAACAGCACGATCGGAACGTAAAGTGGGAAAATTGGTGTTGGAATAATAACCGTATCGCCAGGATTAAGCATTGCAGTTAATGAGGAATAAATGGCACCAGTGGCCCCAGCAGTCATTAAGACTTGCGTTGCCGGATCGTAATTCAAACCATACTTTTTGTGCAAAAAGCCCGCTGCTGCTTGCCGCAAGCCATCGGTTCCCCTTGAATTGGTGTAGTGGCTTTCATTGTCATCAATTGCCTTAACAGCAGCTTGCTTCACGTGCTCCGGGGTATTGAAGTCAGGTTCACCCAAAGTTAATTTCACAATATCTGGAATTGTTGAAATCTTCTGGTTGAAGGTTAAAATTGTGGCGGGTGTTAACGCAGCCACCCGTTTGTTCATCTTGTCTGATAATTTACTCATAATATGTTCTCCTCTCAAAAAAGTGCGCGGAGCAAAGCGGTTAGAGACCGGAGTCTAAGATTCTTTCGCCTCAAGCCCCGGGTCTGGGTTTGAGGCGGAAGGATCTTAGATGCAGGCCTCTGCTTTGCGTAGCGGTCCTAAAAAAGGGTCCTTCGCAGTCAGTTAATTGACTGAAAAGGACCCACCATTGGTTTAATCCCGCACAGTCAATTGCTGATCTGCGCGGCCTTTAATTTCCATCATGAAAATCTCTTGGCTTATCACAGATCAGATCTGGAAAAACCAAAAGTAATATCGGCAACTATTCAATTGAGTTTCTTGATCGTTTATCATCATTAAGAACTCCTTAGAATAAGTTAATTACATGATAGCCGTTTTAATCAGGGTTGGCAAGGACTATTTTGACTTTTTCACCCAGCCAAGGTGAAATGCCGCCGCGCCAAAGGTCAACATTTGGTAGGAAACCTTGGTCATCCCGGCTTGGCGAAACATCTGGGCTAATTGTTTGGCGGACACAAATTCTTTGGTTGTTCGTTGAAGATAGGCATATTCCTGATATTTATTAACCGCAAATTTTGCCATAATTGGCACTAATTTAAAATAGATCTGCCAGCCAAATTTAATAACCGGCAATGTCGGCTGAGAGGTTTCAAGCGACGCAGCCTGACCGTTTGGATGAACAACTCGGGCCATTTCGGTCAGTACTTGATTGGCATCGGGAACGTTTCGTAAGCCGAAACCAACTGTGGCAATATCAAAAGCATTAGCTTCATACGGCAAGTGCATGGCATCCCCGCGAACCAAGGTCACCCGGTCGGCAACTTTTGCAGCCTTGAGTTTCTTTGCAGCGATTTTGAGCATCTCATCACTGAAATCTAAGCCGACAACCCGACCAGCTGGCCCCACCGCTTTGGCCAAAGCCACCGTCCAATCCCCGGTCCCACAACAGACGTCAATTACAAAAGCGCCGGGCCGGATATTCAGGCGTTTCATGGCAAACCGGCGCCAATTGCGGTGTAATCCGAGACTAATTAATGAGTTCATCGAATCATAGTTGGGGGCCAATTCATTAAATAACGATTCAACTTTAGGTTCTGGGGTGCGATTTGTTAGCGTCATGGTGGAGCTCCTTTGGTATAATCTAATATAGGTTCTGAAATTATTTTAGCAGATTGTGGGGATTTTAATGAATTTAGCGACGTTTACCGAATTAATTGAATTTAAAATTTTGAGTGCCAGTGTCTTCCCGTTTATCACCGGCCTCTTTTTCAGCTGGTATTTTCTGGGTTCCGTCAATGGCCTGTATGCCACCCTTTTCTTTATTGCAATGATTCTATTTGATGCGACCGTGAACGTGCTGGACAACTTTAACGACTACTACCACTCGGACAAAGACGAGTACAAATCAAAAACAAACATCATTGGCCGCGAACACATCTCCCCCGCTTTGGTGGTCTTTATCCTCGCTGCCTTCATCATTCCGTCAGCTGGGATTGGCCTGTATCTCACGTATAAGGTTGGCCTGCCATTGCTGTGGATGGGAGTCTTCTGCTTTGCGATCGGAATCCTGTACTCATCGGGGCCACGACCAATTTCCAGCACACCATTTGGGGAAATTGCCTCTGGGTTTACGATGGGGGTCATGATTGTTCTTATTTCAGTTTACATTAATTCCTACCAACTTTTCACTTGGAATGCTGAATTGTTATGGGAAATTTTGCTGGCCGCGGCACCATTATTTATTTGGATCGCCAATATCATGCTGGCTAATAATATTTGTGATGACGAAGAGGATCGGTTGAATAATCGCAAAACAATTGTTCACTACATCGGCGTCCCTCGTGCCGTTTTTATGTTCAACGCCACAAACGTTTTGGCAATCCTATTGATCTTCTTGGCAATCTTTTTAGGGGTCTATCCGGTTGCCATGATTTCAATCTTGCTGACTGTACCTTTTATCTTTAAGCAAATGCGACTGTTTACGGCAGAACAGGTAAAGACCAAGACGTTTGTTTGCTCGGTGAGAATTTTAGGATTGGGGTCCATTGGCTTGTGTATTGGTTTTGCGGCTTACTGGCTATATGTACTTGTTCGTTAAGGTTGTTTTACGGGATCATCACTTCCTTATCGGCATCAATTGTGCTTAAATGATACCAATAACAGCAATAATCATTATTTTGGCAAGGGGGAATTGAGATTGTGCAAACGATCTGGGCTCATCATTAGCATATTCCTCCTTGGACTTGGATTGATTGGTTTCATGCTCATTACCCAAGGACAAGTTGATAAGCCCGCCGGCCAAATTGACCAGCCCCGCCAGACTAAAGCCACCAAATATCAACCGTTATCGACAGCTAGTCTTAAAACTAACCGTAAACTTCAATATGCTAGCATTATCTATTATGCGATCAACCACGTGCATATCCAGCGGTGGCAGGAAGTTTCCGACTTGAGATCAGGCTGGCAAGTTGAACTTTCACGGACAAACGACGCCACCCGTTATTTAGTATGGCCGGACAAGAACATTACGAGCAAGGAAAAACAGTTGACACCTAATTGGTTTGAAATTAGTGGTCGCACCGTTATTTACCATAGTTTTGAGGTACACACCGCTGAAGAAGACGAGGATCAGTACGATGCGACAACTCAGGATCACATTGTTAAACAAATTAACCTGGATCGTGCTGCCCGAAAAGTTTGGCGAATGAGTGGGAATTTGGTGGTTCAAAATCGTTGAAGTTGGGATTTGGAATTGTTAAATTGATTAATGGTGCTCCGTGAAGCAGGTGCTAGATATATAAAGGGTCGATCATGAAAATCCTGATTTTGGATTTTCATGATCGACCCTTTATATAACCGCACCTAAGCGCTTCACTGCGCACACTAACTATTCATCGACTCCTTAAACTTCGTCTTAATAAAGTTAGCAGAAGTCTGTAATTTTTCTTTTTCTTCATCTGTTAAGTCCAGTTGCACTTTTTCCAGAATGCCATCTCGGCCGACAATTGCTGGGTATGATAAGTAAGTGTCCAACTCTTCCCGATAATTTGATACGGCTAATTGCGTTCTTGAATCACTAATAACCGTATTGGCCAAACGAACTGCAGCGGTTGCTACGCCATAATTGGTGTACTTTTTGCCATGGAACACATTGAAACCGCCTTCACGGGCGGCCTTATCCAACTTGTTTAAATCCAAGCCTCGTTGTTTGGCAATTTCCGTGATTGGATGACCCAAAACGCGAACCGTTGACCAAGCAGTAAATTGTGAGTTCCCGTGTTCACCTAAGTTATAGCCTGAAACCGAACGTGGATCGATGTTTAATTCTTTAGCCACTGCCCGCTTCATTCTGGATGAGTCAAGTAACGTGCCAGTCCCAATAACGTGTTTCTTTGGTAGGCCGGTAATTTGCTGATACATGGATGTAATCACATCCACGGGGTTGGAGATATCAACAATAATCCCGTTAAAGCCTGAATCCTTAATCTTTTGCGCAACTGATTTCACTGCCTTACTGGTAAATGGTAACTCAGCAAAGCGGTCATCATTCTTATTATCTTGCAATTTAATGTTTCCTAATGCCGAAATGATCACATCAGCGTCCTTCAACGCCGAATAATCATTAACCGTAATGTTTGTATGGAAAGGCAAATTTGACATCGCGTCTTCAAAATCCGTCGCGTCTGCTTCAACCTTTTTCTCCCGGGTATCGATCAACACTAAATCATCCGCAAATCCACAAGCAACTATGTAATGTGCGGCCGTTGAGCCAACATTTCCCATTCCAATAACAGCAATTTTTCTTGTCATTTAATCACCTCATATGATGTTTAATTCCCTTTAGTTTAGCACGGAAACAACAAAAATGGCAGAAAAATTAGAAAATTAAAATTGTCTTCAATTACAATAAAGAAGCTTTTAACTATTTTGAAACAGTTAAAAGCTTCTAACATGCTATTTATTTCATATAAGCATACTTATAGCTCCACTGAGTACCGGCAGTATTATGAATCACACCTTTCAGTGAAGGCTTCTGTAAGTAGGAAGTGACTTGTTGATAGAGTGGCGTCATTCCTTGATCCTTGTTAAATACTTTGGCAGCCTGAACCAAATCATCCCAACGTTGACCTGCATTATTAGCATCGCGGTTCTGAGCTCGATTAATCAGCTTATCATAAGTTTCATTACGATATTTACCATAATTATAAGCTGTCCCGGACTCAGGAATTTGTAAGAATGAAATTGGATCATTGAAGTCGGCACCCCAACCAGAAAGATAAATGTCGAACTCACCCTTCAAGGCATCTTGGGTTGCGACTTGGCCAGGCACGTTGCGAATGTTTAACGTCATCCCTGGCAGAACTTTCTCAAACTGGGCCTTCAAATACTGGGTCACTGGACTACTGGTTTGATCATCGCTTGAGGCCAAAATCGACAAGTTGACTTTTTTGACTCCGACTTGTTTCAGCCCCTTCTCCCAATACTGCTTAGCCAGCTTTTCATTATGATCAACTGTATTAGCAACCGCCTGCTGCTTGGCAAAATCCGTCCCCGTCCTTGGATCGTGGGCGAGCTGAGAGGCGACAAAGCCGGTTGGAGTTGCTGATCCATCCCCTAAAACTTTCTTGGTCAACTGTTTGCGATTAATGGAAAGTGAAATAGCTGTCCGAATGTTTCGATTGCTCATCACTTTACGTTTCGTGCTATTGGCATCTTTAAAGTTATATTCCAAGAAGCTCACCAGTGAGTAAGGGTACTGCTTGAACTCTGAGTTGTTCTTGTAATTCTTGATTTGCTGATTAGACAGCGGCGTCAAGTCAAGCTTGCCCTGTTGGTAAAGCTCCAAACCAGTTGTTGGGCTGGCAACCACCGTATAGTTAATCTTCTTGAGCTTAACGACGCTCTTATCCCAATATTGATTGTTTTTCACAAATTGCCACTTGTTGCCAGTTCCGTTCCAATTCTTAATTGTAAATGGTCCTGAATAAACCATATATTGTGAACGAGTGCCATACTTCTTTCCATATTTATCAACAATTTTTTGGTTCTGAGGACCAAAGAGTGGGTAGGACATAAGAACCTTGAAGTAGGCAATTGGTTTTTCGAGTTGAACAACAACGGTCTTGCTATTAGTCGCCTTAATCCCAACGGCATTTGGTGAAAGCTTGCCAGCGTTTACCTTGTCAGCATTCTTAATCCCACTAAACAGATAAGCATAAGTTGATTTAGTCTTGGGGTTCAAAGTTCGCCGCCATGAATAAACGAAATCTTGTGCAGTGATTTGATCGCCATTACTCCATTTGGCATTGCGTAATTTAAATGTCCACGTTTTGCCATCTTTAGACTTCTTGGCGCTTTGGGCAAGGCCGGCGGTTGGCTTCCCATTCTTGCCAAGGCGATAAAAACTTTCAAACGCATTCCCTGTCTGACCATAACCAGTTGATTTAGAAATATCAATTGTGTCCAGTGGTGCGGTCGTACTGAGATTCAAGGTTTGGCTCTTGCTGGAATTTGTTTTTTGATTGCTGGACTGCCCACAAGCCGCTAACCCAACTGTGATTATTCCAATGACTGCGACCAGCAATAACATTCTTAACTTTCTCATGTTTTCTCCTCCAAAATGATGATGGATCTCCCTAATTTGATGCATCTATAGATTAAATACGTCAAAACTGAACGAATTTTCTTATTCCAAACAAAAAAGTGCCACAGCTTCAGTTAACGCCAAAAGCTGTGACACTCCAGAATCCATTGATAAGCAACTTAAATCACACTTACTCTAACAAATGGATTGTTTAAAGAGACCACCCTCAGCGTTAACTTGAGCTGGACACATCTGACAACAAGTTGATTGTACGGCTACAAATTGCATGGGTGATTCCTCCTCGTTTGATATCTGCACCAAATATAACGGAATCACCACATTTTGTCAACCAAAAGCCTAAAAGCCTGAATGAACAACTCGGTTATAGTAGCGCAGATAATATGAGTGATTTTCAGGGGCATACGTAATCTTGGTCACACTTGTATTATCGGGTTCTTCAATGACCATCATTTCTTTAGGGGAGCCCATCGCAGCCAGCACCGCAGCCTTGATTGTGAAGCCATGGGTGACAACAATAATCTGATCATCAGGGAATTTCTGACTAACGCTGCCCATAAAGTCCTGTGCTCTGGCGATAACGTCTTCAAATGATTCGGTATTGCCACCCGCCACCGTGACATAAATTGGCAGCACATCGTTTAAAACGTGGTCAAATACTTCTGGATACTTCTCTTCCAACTCAGCGTTCTTCTGGCCATCCCAATCGCCATAGGAAATTTCCAGCAACCGTTTGTCATAGGTTATCGGTAAGTTCGCACTCTGATTTAAAATGTTTGCGGTATCTTTAGTCCGTTGTAATGGGCTTGCGATGATTTGATCCGCAAACGAGATATCGAAACCCTGATGTAAACTTTCCGCTTGTTTCTTTCCAGTTTCCGAAAGGTATGTCACTTCCGTATTAATGATTCCCTGCTTTAGGCCAATGGCATTTGCCGCAGTCTGGCCGTGGCGAATGAAGTAAAAGTCAGTCATGTTGGTTTCCTCCAAAATGTTTCTCAAATATGTTTAGGTAGATCTCATCATTCAATTGGCTGCTTAAAACTTACCATGATGGTTATACTCAAGTAAACCCCGCCATGCAAAATTATTCAAAATACTGTTGCATTTGTCTGTGGGTTATGTTAGATTTTAATTATAAGAAATGGAGGTATTCACATGAACGTGAATTTAATGACTTTTACAATTAAATCATCCTCCTGGTCTACGGTGTCATGCGGGTAGGCCATCTTTTAGTGCGATATTTTCGACAAAAGGCCTTACACGGATGATGTTACATCACACTGTGAGGCCGTTAAAACTGCTATGCTAACGAGCTCTCACAGTGTCAATCTGTGGGAGCTTTTAATTTATGATAAAGGGAGTTTTGAGCTATGACGGTTTATAATTTCGCGGCGGGACCAGCAACGCTACCAGATCCGGTGATTAAGCAAATTCAAGCAGAGTTACCATCACTTCAGGGAACCGGTATGAGCATTTTGGAAATTTCTCATCGTTCTGCCATGTTTGACGGCATCATCAATACGGCTAAACAAGATATTTGTGATTTAATGCATGTCCCCGACAACTATCATGTATTATTTTTCCAAGGTGGCGGCACCGGCCAATTTGCGGCAGTTCCACTTAATCTCGCCACCGATCACAAACGAATTGCCTTGCTAGACAGTGGTCACTGGGCAACTCGGGCAGGTGACGAAGCAGCTAATTTGGGTGTGGCTGTCGACGTCTTGGCCACAACCAAAGCCGATCATTACCGACAACTCCCTCACTCAAATAAACCACTTTCCGCAGCTGAGTATGACTATCTTCACGTCACGACTAACAACACGATTGAAGGAACTGCTTACCATACTTTGCCTGAACATGGCGATGTCACTTTGGTTGGTGACTTGTCGTCCAATTTCATGGCGGAAGAATACAACGTGAATGACTTTGGCTTAATCTTTGGCGGAGTCCAAAAGAACCTCGGCCCTGCCGGCGTGACCATCGTCATTGTTCGAGACGATCTGGTTAAACCAGTTGAACACATCCCCAGTATCCTCAACTATTCGTTATTTGTTAAGAAAAATTCGATGTTTAATACGCCACCGGTTTTTGCAATTTATGCGACTGGACTCGTTCTTAAATGGCTCAAGCAACAAGGCGGCCTTGCCGAAATTGAAAAGATCAACCGCAAGAAATCGAGCCTGCTTTATGATTTCTTGGATGAATCCAAACTATTCACCAACTATATCAAGCAATCTGATCGTTCATTAACAAACGTGCCATTTACAACTGATGACGCAGATCTTGATAAGCAAGTCATCCAAGCCGCATCGGATGCCGGCTTAATGAATTTAAAAGGCCATCGGAGTGTCGGTGGCTTGCGGGCCAGTCTATACAACGCAATGCCAACTGAAGGCGTTCAAGCACTCGTTGATTTCTTACACAACTTTGAAAAGAATCATTAGGAGGAACAGACATGTATCAAGTAAAAACTTATAACGCAATTGCTCAAGCAGGTTTGGATCAATTTACCGACGACTACCAAATTAATAAAACAGATGACGCGGATGCCTATTTAATCCGTTCCGTGAATTTGCATGATCAAGAATTTCCAAAGAGCCTTAAGGTGATTGCCCGGGCGGGGGCTGGCTATAATAACATTCCCTTGGACAAAGCCACTAAGAATGGAACCGCCGTTTTTAATACTCCTGGGAGTAATGCCAATGCCGTTAAGGAGCTGATTATCGCCCTGCTGGTTGCCTCGTCACGAAACTTATTTGCTGCAGCAGATTATGCTGCTCATAACAGTGGCGCCGATATTTCATTAAGAACTGAGAAAGACAAAACTAAATTTAAGGGGACTGAGCTAACCGGTCGAACCCTTGCTGTCATTGGTGTCGGCCACGTTGGCTCATTGGTTGCGAATGCCGCCAGTGCCCTTGGGATGAAAGTCATTGGCTATGACCCTTACTTATCGGCTGATGCGGCATGGCACATTTCAACCAACATCACCCGGGCGAGAACGCTGGGTGAAGCGTTGGCCCACGCTGATTACGTCACCGTTCACGTTCCAAAGAATGAAGAAACAACCGGCTTAATTGGCAGCGAGCAAATGGAAATCATGAAAGACGGCGTTAAACTTTTCAATTATTCCAGAGGTGGTATCGTTGATAATACCGCTGCGGTAGATGCATTGGACGCCCGCAAAATCAGAACTTATTACACTGATTTTGGCGAAAACATCCTGCTTAATCGTGACGATGTTGTGGTAACGCCACATATTGGCGGTTCAACGATTGAAGCCGAGGCTAATGGGGCAACTCAAGGAGCCAATACGATCATGACCTATCTGGAAACAGGTAATATTATGAATTCGGTTAATTTGCCTAACCTCCAAGTGCCATTTAACGCCCCTTATCGGGTGACGATTATTCATAAAAACATTCCGAACATGGTTGGTCAAATTGCAACCGCCTTGGCCGATGCCGGCATTAATATTGAAAGCATGAGTAATGCCGCTAAAGATGGCGTGGCATACACCATCATTGATCTGGATAATCTAAAGAACGAAGCGGACAACAAATTAATTCAACGTTTGAGCAAAATTGACGCGGTCTACCGGGTCCGGGTATTGAAGAAGTAAGTAAACTTCTTAAACGCTGTCTATGCTCGCAGTGAATCAATCTTTTTTACACGGTTCACGTTATTTTTGATACCATCGCATCTTTAGTTGCAATGGCACCGCGATCCTAATCACAGTGAGCAACATTAACTATAACTAAGGGTCCTCTTAACGAAAGGAAGTTGAAAGCAATGGAACACTTTTGGTTTGAACGCAAAACTGACCAACAAGAATTCCCAATACTTGATACCAAGCTTGATCAGTGGCGACTCTGGGCGTTACTCCTGTTTGTTTCAATTGGCACGGTCATCTGGGTGGCTTTTGCTGCGGCTGTAAATTTCAAAAGTTACTGGACGATAACCGTTTGTGACGATATAATTCCAGCCATTATTATGATTGGCGGGGTCTTGTACCTTAGCCAAGGTCGCCTGCTTCGCTTATTTGGCAAGCCACGTTGGTCCGACTTTGGCTTTGGCGCCATGATGTTCATTCTCCAATTAATTTACGCATACGTGGCAGCAACCGTCATCCCGAAACTAGGGGGAACCTTAGGCGAAAATGGGGCGGCTACCCCAATCGGGAAATCAAGCAATCAATTAATGGCATACTTCCAGAGTATCTTCTCAGATCTCTTTGATCTAATGAATGAAGAACTCCTTAGTATTGTCATCTTCTTAACGATTGCTGCGCTCTTGATTGAGTATTACCATTTCAGTCGCCGGGCTGGTCTCGGGATCGCGATGCTGGCATCAATGTTTATCTTTGGCATGCTTCATTTTCAAACCTATAACTGGAATTTGATTCAAATGCTGGCCATCATTGCAGTTGAGCGTTTATTCCTCAATGCAACCTTCATCCACAGCAAGACCATCTGGCCATCTTACTTAGCTCACATGGTCTTCGATGGATTGGCATTTTTGGCGGCAATGTACTATTTGCCGGTTCATTAAATGCGTAGCCTAAATCACCTCAATGAAAGAACATTCACACAAATATTAATTTTTCTCAATTATTAACCTACGCGTTGAAGAAAAAACTGAACGTCAAATAAATAACCTGTCAGCTTTTCTTTTGACCACAAAATGTGCTATGATATTTTTAACTAAATAACGACTGCCACCGGGCAGCAATTGTTGGTACTTTTGACAATTCCATTAGGTCTTTGAAGGAATTGTGAGGGGTACCATTTTCTTTTAGCCAGCAACGCCAAGCAGAAAGCTACTTGTAAGGACCTCTGAGAAAAATTCCAAACCCAGGAATTTCTCTCAGAGGACACTTACACTCCGCTTTCTAACCGCTTTGCTACGCTCACTTATTTGGAGGATTTCTTATGAATTGGATTACATTAATTATCGCAGGCCTTTTTGAGGTCGTTTGGGCAATCGCTATGAAATTTAGTCACGGATTCACTAACCTCACGCCAACCATTGTCACCTTTGTCGGCATGCTAATTAGCTTCTTTTTACTCGCCCACGCCACTAAAACATTACCTTTAGCCATCGCCTATCCCGTTTGGACTGGCATCGGCGCAGTTGGAACCGTGATCGCCGGAATTGTCTTATTTGGTGACAAAATTTCGGCCATCACTTGGGCGTTTGTCGTGATGTTACTTATTAGTATTGTTGGAATTAAGATGACCAGCTAGCTCCTTTTTGGTGGTCAAATTTCAATCGACCTTTTTCTAGGGAATCCGTCAAAATTCCTATATAATCTTACTTTGTAGAGAAGTTAAGGCGGTGGCTATTTCCAATTGGAGGTGGTGCTTATGGTGTTACAACGATAAGCTCAGATCCTATGAAAGGAGTAGCATGAGTGTCCGTTTCGGATGCCCTACAATTAATGTTGGCTTTCGGTACTTTTATCGTAGCCTTATTGGCATCAGTTGTTGAGTTGACTAAAAATCAGCGAAAAAAATAACCGCCTTAGCTTGGCAGAGCTAGCGGTTATTTAACCCTAAAATGCCACCGTCTTAAACGGCTCTATAAGGGAAATCCTTGTCTGATAGGGTCTCCCTTTTTCTATTCGTTATTATATCACAACTAAATCTTTTATTGGTAATCCGACCTTTCTAAAACGTAGAGACGGTGTTTCACAATGTGCTAAACTAGAAGTATTGAATTCTGTTCCTTAATAACACAAGCAAAATTGCCATTACTTTCAGCATATTTTTAGGACAGCTACTCAAAGCAGAAACTTCCACCTAAGCACCTGCTACAAAAATCCCCAAACCCGGGATTTCTGTAGCAGAAGACTTAGGATCCAGTTTCTAACCGCTTTGATCCGCTCACTTTTTCATAGGAGGTTCATCCATGTTTAAAACTTGGCATCAGCCCGGAAAAATTCTGGACCGCAAGAATGTCTATTCTGGTCGTGTTTTTGCCGTTGATCAACTCCATATTCAAACCCCAGACGGCTTGAAGGTGGAACGAGATCTCATTAAAACATCCCCGACAATTACAATTTTAGCAATGACCGCCAATCAAGAAGTTGTCATGACCAGCGAATACCGGGCTGGCGTCAATAGTGATTCCGTTTCCTTACCGGCTGGGATCGTCAATCCTGGTGAAACCGCTGAGCAGGCTGCCAAGCGGGAATTGCGTGAGGAGACTGGGTACGTAGCTCAATCCGTTACAAAGATGACCCGGATCACCTCATCAGAAGGCTTCATGGATCAATTCGCCGACCTCATGCTCATTGGTTTTGATCCGGCTGATCAGGTTCAAAAGCATTTCGACAAAGACGAATTTGTTAATAGCGAACTAGTCCCTTTAACTCAAGTCGTGGAGTGGATCAAGAATGGTAAAGTGAATACGGCCCAGGCGGTATCGGCGATTGGGTACTATACAATGTTTCTTAACTAAATCCTTGTTTTGAATACTTCTCAAGCAATCAATTTTTATTGTTTAGAAACGAAAACAGCGTCTTTAGCCCTTTCAACTTTGGCTAATGGCGCTGTTTTCGTCTGATTAATCTCCAGCAATTTCTCTGTAGACAAAACAGTCAACTTCATGATCATTGACCATCCCAACTGCTTGCATAAATGAATAGATAATGACCGGACCAGTAAACGAAAAGCCGGCTTTCTTCATTTGCTTACTGATTTGCTTGGCTAAATCAGTCGTTGCCGGAACTTGTTCATGCGATCGATAATGATGCTGAATTGGCTTACCAGTAACAAACTGCCACATATAGCGATCAAAGGTGGTACCTGAACCAGCTAGCTTATTAATGACTTTGGCATTATTAATAATTGCGATCAATTTGCGCTGGTTGCGAATGATATCGGCATTTTTCATTAAGCTTGGCAGGTCATTTTCCATCCCTTGAACCTGCCGATAGTCAAAGTCATGGAAGGCTTGCTTAAACGCCGACCGCTTTTTTAAAACCGTCTGCCAGCTTAGTCCAGCCTGCATGATCTCCAAGGATAATAATTCAAATAAATGCCGGCTATAGTGGCTAGGCCGGCCCCACTCTTGGTCGTGATATTGCTGCATTAACTGGTTGTCAGTATTAGCCCATGAACAACGAATAAGATTAGTTGCCATTAGTTACTTCCATAGTTAGCATTATAATTCAGCAACAGCTCAATAGCTAGGTGGTCACGGTTAACTACAAACCATCTAGGATTAGTCGGTAAATTGTTTATAAATGTAACTGGCTTTCCCTTCATACATTGATAAAACCTACAGCAAGCGGCAGATTCCCGCCACATAAAAAAGGCAATGCATTTCAAGATTCAAAATGCACTGCCGTTTTCACTTAAATTCTGAGATCAAATTACCCTTCATCCTAATCGCTTAGGATTAATCTTACTTCTTATAAACAACCTTGCCATCAACCAAGGTCATCACTGTCTGGCCATAAACGGTTTCGCCAGTAAATGGGGTATTCGTTCCCTTTGAAAGATAGTCGCTTTCTTCAAGCTTGTGAGGATCATCCAAGTCAAAGATTGCAATATCAGCTGGTTGACCGACTTCCAGCCTCCCGGCATCAGCCATCTTAAAGACTGAGGCAGGCTTTTCTGCCATCCAATTAATGAGTTGAGCCAGAGTAAAGATCCCCGTCTTAACAAATTTCGTATACAACATGTTAAAGGCAGTTTCACTACCAGTAATCCCGAAGGAAGCAGTGGCAATTGAGCCAGCTTTATCTTCCTTTGTGTGAGGCGCATGATCGGTGGCAATCATATCAATGGTGCCATCTAGCAAGCCTTGAATCAAAGCCTGCCGATCACCTTCACCACGCAATGGCGGATTCATTTTGTAATAAGGATCATCCGTCTTAATATCTTCATCAGATAACAATAAATGATGCGGCGTTACCTCAGCCGTTACATGAATACCAGCTTTCTTGGCAGCCCGAATGATATTAACCGTGTGCTTTGAAGAAGCGTGGCAGATGTGGTAATGAACGCCAGTTGCTTCGGCTAAAATAATATCTCGCGCTGCTTGAGCCGTTTCACTCACCCAGGGCATTTCCTTTAAGCCAAGCCGTTTGGCAGCCCCACCGTTTAAGACACCGCCATATGTAAGGGCATCATCTTGAACATGTTCAACAATCGCCATGTCCAATTTAGCTGCCTGTTGCATAGCCTCGTACATCGTACTGCTTTTTTGAATGCCGTTGCCATCGTTACTAAAGGCAAAGGCACCGGTTTTTTTCAAAGCAGGAAAATCAACTAATTCATCACCGCCCCGATTGGTAGTAATCGTTGCATATTGTTTGATGTGAACCACGCCGTCTTTTTGATTCAATTTGATCACATTGTTGAGATTTTCAGGACTGTCAGGGGCTGGGGTTAAGTTTGGCATTGCGCCAACAGTTGTAAAGCCACCATGAGCAGCGGCCATGCTACCGGTTTTAATCGTTTCTTTTTGTTCCTGGCCCGGCTGACGATAATGGACATGAACATCGACTAAGCCTGGACTAACAAAGTTATTCTGGGCATCAATAACATCATCGATACCATCGCTTCCTATTGTAGGGGCGATTTTTTTAACAACTCCATCCTCAATCAAAAGATCTCGACTAATCAGTTGACCATTTTCTAAAATCCGACCATTGGCAATCACACGTTTCATCAGTTTGAATTCTCCTCGCTGAAATTAATATTCTTCTTTTACAAGTCCTCGGTAACGAAGCATACTGGTCATGATCGCCATCCGGACAAAAACACCGTTAGCCATTTGAGGGAAGATTCGGGATTTGTCACATTCAACCAATGAATCCGCAATTTCTACGCCGCGGTTAACTGGAGCTGGGTGCATGATAATTGAATGTTCTGGCATCATCTGTTCACGTTCTTCCGTCAAACCATACATTGCGTGATACTTTTCTGCAGAGAAGGTGCCATTTTCATCGTCAGTGATCCGCTCGTGTTGAACCCGTAGAAACATCATAACGTCCATCTGAGAAACCAGGTCATCGATTGGCATCCAGTCACCATATTTAGCAAATTCTTCGGTGTACCATTTCTTTGGTCCGCCAAAGTAGACGTGAGCACCCAGCATTGTCAAAACTTCCATGTTGGAACGGGCAACTCGTGAGTGGGTCAAATCACCAACGATGGCAACTTTTAAGCCTTCAAAGTGACCAAACTCTTCATAAATGGTCATCATATCAAGTAAGGATTGTGAAGGATGTTGACCAGAACCGTCACCGCCATTGGCAATTCCAACGTGGATATTAGGATCTGCAATCAAATCCTTGTAGTATTCGTTCTTACGATCCCGAATGGCCATGACGTCAACGCCAATTGCTTGGAATGTCTTGATCGTATCACCCATTGATTCACCTTTGTTAAGTGAACTGTTTGAGGGGTCGAAGTTAACCACTTGCAATCCTAATTTGCGTTCAGCCATTTCAAAGCTGGTATGAGTTCTGGTGCTGCTTTCAAAAAACAGGTTTGCGGCATAGGTTGGTCGCTTTAATTCAATTTGCTTACCTGCCTTAAAATCTGAGGCTTCGTGGATAAATGATAAAACATCTTGGGTTGAAAGATCTTCCATACTTACAACGTTCTCAAAACTAACTGGCTTCGTAATTTGCATCATCATTGGTTTCCTCCTAAAAATAAGTGAGCGGATCCAAGCGGTTAGGGATCGGAGTGTAAGTCTCCTTGAAGGAAAATTCCTGATTTTGGAATTTTTCTTCAAGGTGCTTATATGCAGGTCCCTGCTTGGAGGAGCTGTGCTAAAACAAATGGTTCTACAATATCTGTTGTTGGTAATAGATTTTATCTATTACTGATGACAGATTTTTTGTTTCTCGTTAGAA